>JAFGQJ010000121.1 GCA_016935715.1 Spirochaetales bacterium | reverse complement strand
CCCACCCATACGGCCCAGACCAGGAAGGCGCCCAGCACGACTCCGCTGTTGCTGCCCGTTCCGCCCACCATGACCATCAGCCAGACGATGAAGGTGGACATCAGGGGGGAGAAGACCTGGGGACTCACGAATCCGGTGTAGTGAACGTAGAGGGCACCGGCTACGCCTATGATCATTGAGCTCAAGACGAAGGACTGCTGCCGGTAACGGAAGATGTTTTTCCCGGACATGCTGGTCAGGTACTCGTCCTCCCTGATGCCCCGCAGCACCCTACCCCAGGGAGAGTTGACCGCCCGCTGCATAGCCAGCCAGGTGAGCAGCAGGGCCAGGGCGGCGATGATCAGGAAATAAAAGGAGTAGTGGCGGGGATTGACCAGCTCGAAGAAGGGCCTCGGTATGCCCCGTATCCCCCAGACTCCATTGGTCAGCCAGGATTCGTTGCGGATAACCAGATGCAGTGTCTCCATGATGGCGAGCAGGGCAATGGCGAACGGTCCGCCGCGGAGCTTCAGGGCGGGGAAGGAGAGCAGCCAGGCCACCAGGCCGGGCAGAAGCGCGGAACCGAGCACGCCTGCGAGCACGGGCAGGCCGAATCCGCCCAGGTGGTCCGGCGAAGCCGAACCGGTCAGGATGGCCGAGGTATAGGCGCCGAGCATGTAGAAGGCGCCGATGCCGAAGTTCATCAGCCCGGTGAAACCCCACTGCAGGTTCAATCCCAAGGCCATGATCGCGTAGATGCAGGCGACCACCAGGTACGAAGAAAAATAGTTGAGCATAGGCTACTGCTCCTTCTTCCCGAAAATCCCGTAGGGTTTGAGCAGCAGGATCAGTATCACGAAGATAAAAGCCACCGCAGGCTTGTATACCGAGATGTCCGCCTGGATTTCCAGGGAATTGACCAGGTTCTGGACCAGGCCCGTGATCAGCTCTTCGGAGATGCCGATGGTCATCCCGCCGAGCAGGGCGCCCCAGAAGCTGCCGATGCCGCCCATGATCACAGCCACGAACATCGGAATGAGGAAGCTCCATCCCATGCCGGGACTGAGCTGAACCTCGATACCGTAGAAAGTACCTGCCACAGCCACCAGTGTCCCGGATATGATCCAGGTCCATACTATCACCCCGCGGATGGATATCCCGGAGGCTTCGGCCAGCACCACGTTGTCGGAGGCCGCCCGCATGGCCTTTCCCATGCGGGTGCGCTTGAGGAACAGGTAGACCAGGACGACCAGGACGAGCGCGCTGGCCAGGATCACGATCTCGTCGGAGGTGATCCGTATGCCCAAAGGCAGCTTCCGGCTTATCTGGATGACGTTGGAATAGTAGCGGACTTTGGGACCCCAGGCGATGTTGATCACCGCACGGATGGCGAAGGCCACCCCCAGTGAAGCGATGGAGACGAACAGCGGGGATACTCCCAGCCGCCTCAGGCGCCTGAAAAACAGCCGTTCGAAGAGCAGCATTACCAGGACCGTTATCGCGACGGCGACCAGGACGGACACGATCAGCCCCCAGCCGAAGGACAGCCCCGGGAAGGGAGCCCACTTCGGCAGCAGACCGAGCATCAGCAGGGTTCCATAGGCTCCGAGGGAGAAGAAATCCCCATAGGCAAAGTTGAAGAAATTCAGGATATCGGACATCAGGGTGAGCCCGATGGCAGCAAGAGTGATGATGCTTCCGTAAATGATTCCGCTGACCAGTAGATCCGCCACCTCGAAGATTCCTCTCCCTTACCTGACCTGGCCTCCGAAATAGAGGTCCTTGATTTCCTGATTGGCCAGCAGAGTTTCGGTGCGGTCTTCGTAGCGGATCCTGCCCGCCGAAAGAAGATATCCCCTGTTGGACAGCCGCACCGAGTCGATGGTCTGAGAGACCAGCAGCACCGCGTTGCCCAGGCGAACCGCGATCTCACGAATCTTTTCCAGCATGACCTGCACCAGGTTGGGCGCCAGGCCGGCGGTCGGCTCGTCCAGCAGGAGCAGCTCCGGGTGGATCATCAGGCCTCTGGCCACCGCGAGCATCTGCCGCTGCCCCCCGGACAGGTCTCCCGCGGTCTGGTTCATGCGGTCCTGCAGCTGGGGGAAGATCGCACACACCTCCTCCACGCGGTTGCTGAAATCGACCCTGACCGGATAGGCGCCGATCTCCAGGTTCTCTCGTACGGTCAGGGAGGGGAAGACGTTTTCCTCCTGAGGCACCCAGCTGAGTCCCTGTTGGACGATTTTCTGGGGGGAGCTGCCCAGCAAAGACGTACCCTTGTAGAGGATCTCTCCATGCCGGGCAGAAAGGACTCCTGAGATGACCTTCAGCAGGGTCGATTTCCCCGAGCCGTTCGGTCCCATCACGGCGACGATTTCTCCGGGTTCGATGCTCAGAGACACGCCGAACAGAACGTCTTGTGCACCGTAGCCGGCTGTCAGCTCGTTCACCTGGAGGATGCTCACGACTGCCCCTCCGGGGACGAGGTCGTCCCGGGGGAGCCCGGCGTCCCCAGGTAGGCCTCGATGACCCGCTCATCCGAGCGAATTTCCCGAGGTGTTCCTTCGGCCAGCTTGCTGCCGTCGCTCATGACGATGATCGTCTGGCAGATGTTCATGATGATGTCCATGTCGTGCTCCACGATGAACAGGGTGAGACTCTGTTCACGGGAAAGACGGCGAATGTGGTCCAGGATCCTGTTCTGCATGAGCGGCGGGACTCCTGCACCCGGTTCGTCCAGCAGGACCATACCCAGATCCACCATCATCATCCTTCCGATCTCGAGGAGCTTTTTCTCACCTCCGGATAGATACTTCGCCGGCAGGTCCTTCTTATCCTGCAGCTCGATGAACTCGAGGGTCTGAAGGGCTTTGCGGACATTGGCCCGTTCCTGCTCCCGAATGGACTTGCCCCGAAACCACACGTTCCAGATCTTCTCCCCGATCTGCTGTTCGGGGATGATTAAAAGGTTTTCCAGAACCGTCATCTCCCGGTAATCCCTTGCGATCTGGAAGGTGCGGAACAGGCGCTTTCGGAAAATCTCGTGAGGCTCCAGTCCGGTGATGTCTTCGCCCTGCAGGAAAACGTGGCCCGAATCGGGCCGGTGAAATCCGGTGATCAGATTGAACAGAGTGGTTTTCCCCGCTCCGTTCGGCCCGATCAAACCCGTGATGGACCCGGCATTTACCTCCAGGGAGCAGTTTTTTACCGCATGGACTCCGCCGAAGCGTTTGGACACATTCTGGACGCGTAAAACCGGTTCCTGCATCGTTTTCAGAAGAAAAGCCCGGGCGGACCGGAGGCCCGCCCGGATCGATTTATACCTGTATTTATTCCGGGATGACCGAGCGGACCGGGACGATATTCCCGTTTTCGATCTTCCAGATCAGGATCGGCGTCACCGTATCGCCGTACTGGTCGAAATCGATGGATCCGGCCGCACCCTCGTAGTCGATGTCCTTGCCCTCGCTCAGCAGCTTCAGGGCCTTGCGGAAGTCCTCTACGCTGGCGGTGATTTTCTCCCCCGGGGGATTGGCCACCCTGCGCAGGTTGTCCCGGATGGCTTTGCCCGGATCGGCTGCGAAGGCCTCGGCCCCGGCGGCCTGCATGGCCAGAGCGATCACCACCACCCCGTCGTAGGCGTTTTCCGTGTAGGCTGTTGCCGGTTTTTCACCGTATTCCTCTTCGTAGGCAGCCAGATAATTCTTGTAGGACTGGTTGTCAGCGGCGCCGGGTCCGGTGCCGTACATCCCCTCCAGATAGTCTCCTCCCACGTCCTCGATGATCTGTTCGGACTGCATCCCGTCGGGGAAGAGGAACTGGTCGAAAAGGCCGTCCGAGAGGGCCTGGCGGATGATGACGATCCCGCTTTCGGGATACCCGATCAGGATCAGCACATCCGGATCACCCTTGGCGAGCTCCGTGAGCTGCATCTTGTACGCCACGCTGCCCGGATCGTAGGCGGCCATGCCGAACACCCTGCCGCCCGCCTGTTCGAAGGCTTCCTTGGTGCTTTCAGCCAGCCCGCCGCCGTACGGATCGTTGATGTAGAGGATCGACGCCGTCTGGTAACCGACCTCCCAGGCCATTTCACCCAGGACCTTGCCCTGGATGGCATCTGAGGCGGTGGTCCGGAACGTGTAATCGTCGTCATCCAGCGTGGTCACCCAGGTGGGGGTGTTCGACGGGGAGATGATCACCACGTGATTGGGCGCGGTGACCGGAGTGGCGACGTCCGAGCGGATCATGGGTCCGACAATGGCCGGCACCTTGTCCACGTTGACCAGCTTTTCCGCCGAATCCCTCAGGGCCGTAGGATCGGTCTGGGAGTCACGGAACGTCACCTTCAGCTGCATGCCGAGCGGCCCGCCGGCCGCATTGAGCTCCTTGACGGCCAGCTGGACACCCTTCTGCACGGTCTGACCGTATACCGCCAGGTCGCCGCTGAGCGGCAGCAGGGCGCCGATGGTGACATCCCCCTTGGCCGCGGCACCTTCGGCCGCCTCCTCCTTCTGGCTGCTCGCTCCAACCAGCGCGGCGGCCAGCAGGATCACAGCGACGACCAGCAGACTTTTTCTCTTCATGGCTACCTCCTTGCGTAGTGTGGTATGAGTATTCAACTCTATTTTCATGCATGGGGATTGTCAAGGCAAAACGGCCGCTAAACAAGCGTCGTCCGGCTGACCGCGATCGTTTCCGCCCCCTCCCTGGAGAGGGGCAGAGGCACCCCCGTACCTCTGATCCAGGGCTCGATCATGTCGGCATAATGAGCAAAGCCGGGCCGGCCGGACTGACCCATGGGCCCCATGATGAAGGTGCGGTCCGCGTCTGCCAATGAGGTCACCATTCGCAGGGAGGGGACCGTGGTTACCGTGTGCTGCCGGTGCGGACCTCCTCTCTTGGCCAGATTGTAGTTGGCCATGTTCACCGTGAAGGTGGAGCCGGCGGCCGGGTACGGTCCGCGGTTCAGCAGCCACGAGGGCAGGAAACCTCTGGCACCGGGATGCTCGTAGTGATACCGATGCAGAGCTCCCCAGTGCCATTTGGATCGATTCTTGCCCAGCGCCTCCTGAAGGTAGCCCATGGCTCCGGCCAGAGACTGCTCGCAGATCCGATCCAGGCTTCTCCCGTCCAGGAGCTCGCCTGCCGCTTCACGCCCCGGATCCAGGTACACTTCGAACACCGAGTGGAAGATCGGCATCGCCGAGAGATAGATCGGCAGGGCGTCTCCCAGCATGTCGCCCGCCAGGGTCTCGACGAAGGCCTGATAGAAGGCCTGGAAT
>JAFGQJ010000120.1 GCA_016935715.1 Spirochaetales bacterium | reverse complement strand
GCTCAACTTCGGGATTCGATGGCTACGATCCCAAGATATCCGTCCACGGTCAGCCGGTCCCCGCTGGAGATTCGCCTGGTAGCTTCGGGAATGCCGGTAACGCAGGGAATGCCGTACTCCCTGGCGATGATCGCTCCGTGGATCAGCATCCCTCCCCGCCGTTCCACGATCGCCGCGGCCAGGGGGGCCACGAACGTCATGGCCGGATCGATTGCGTCGCAGACCAGGATTTCCCCCTTCTGCAGATCGAACAGCTCCTCCGGCCGCTCGACCACCCGGGCGCGACCCGTGGCAATCCCGTGGCTGGCCGGCTGCCCCAGCAGCTGACGGGCGTCCACCTCCGACCGCTCCGCCTCCCGGGCCGCCGGTTCCGCCGCCTGTGGCCGGTAGGAGGGATCCCGGAGCGCTTGAACCAGCTCTCTACCCGGGAATCGGTCCACCTGCTCCAGTCCCCGGCGCTGCAACCGCTCCCGGGCTGCCTCCTCGGCTTCCCGAACGAGGCCCTTGAAGCGATCCAGGTAGATGTTGTCATCATCCCGGATCCGGTAGCTGGCCCTGCCCAGCTCCAGCAGCTGCCTGGCGTGCTCCCTGTCCTCATCCCGGAAGCAGGCCAGATACCGTTTCTCCGCCTCCTCCAGATCCCCGGGCAGCTGTTCTACATTGAGGGGCCGCCCCGGATCGGACATCTCCAGCAGGAGCGTGCGCAGGTACTCATCGAGTCTTTCCCGGTCCGCGGTAATGCCCAGAAGATTTCCGTAACGGGAATGATAGTCTTCGAGCATGGAAAGCAGCGGCCCGTCGTCACAACCGGACAGCGGCCGGTCCTGCAGCTGCCTGCGCAAACGGGGCTGACTCTGGATCCGGTCGGCCATCTGCCTGATCAAGCGGTTGCGCTCCACGCTCTCCAGGCGCTCGGGACGAAGAAGCGCCACGAAGGCAAAGGGATCCTCCGGTCCGACCGCGTCGTTGTACACCTGACCGAAAAGACGCATGCCGTGGGCGAAGGGAATCAGGTCATCCCAGTATACGTCGGTCCAGCGATCCAGTGCCTCCTGCCGCTGCTCGATCACGGCGGCCAGCTCGATGTCCGAAGACTCCCCGGGGCTCGCCTTGGAAAGCTCACCCGCCTCCTTCTCCATTTCCGGGAGGATCGAACCCTCGATCCTGGCCCGCAGCGCTTCCAGATTCTCGTAGCTGCGACGCAGAGAGAGGTTCCAGACCCGCTTCTCGTCCCTGTCCTGTTTCCCGGCGGTGACGGGGCGGGCCTGCAGGATCCGGAGTCCTCCTGATCCGAAGGTCCACTCCACGTCCTGGGGAGCGCCGAAAAGTCCCTCCGCCTCCCGGGAAGCGCGATAGACCTCCTCGATCTGCTGCGGTGACAGCAGGGATTCCCCGGCCGGGCCATCGACCCGCTCGATTCTCGTGCCTCCTGCAGAGGCGACCACCCTGCTCTGTTCGGAAGATGATCGGTGGGAGCGGATCCGACCGCTGCCCCGCTCGATCTCCCAGCGCTCTGGTTCGACGGTTCCGTCCACCAGACCCTTGGCCAGACCGGAAACCGCCTCGATCACCGCGACCTCCGGGTCGAGGGGGCTCTGGGAGAAGATGACCCCTGAACGATCCCCGGGCACGAATCGCTGAACCAGAACGGCCATGGCGCTGTGTTCCACCTCCAGGCCCAGCTCCTGGCGGTACAGCAGAGCCGCGTCGGACCACAGGGAAGCCCACACGCGCTTCACCTGCTCGAGTATGTTGCCGGTGCCCGCCACGTTCAGCACGGATTCGTGCAGACCGGCGAAGGACAGCTGCCCGGAGTCCTCTCCAATGGCGGAGGAGCGTACCGCCGCTGAGCCGTCACCGATTGCATTTTCAATGCTCCCGGCCAGCGACCGTTCCACCTCCGGGGGAAAGGGAGTGTGAGCGAACAGGTGACGGATCCTCAAAGCTGCATCCCACAGCTCCTCCCAGCGCATGTGGCGGAACTCCTTGCGGCTCAGCTCCAGGCGGATCCGTTCGGCCAGGGCGGTCGTGTCCACGAAAAGGCGGTAGGCCCCGGTGAGGATGCACAATCCCTCGGGCACGGGGAAACCGTGCCGCAGCAGGCGAGCCAGGGCGAGAGCCTTGCCGCCCGTGAAAGGGGCATGCTTCTCCCGTAACTCGCGAAGATCCAGGCAGAGGGTCATTCCAGAATCAGCTCTTCCACCCTCTGGAAGCTGCTGACCAGGGTGTAGCTCCGGACCCGGATCCGGAAGTAGCTGCAGGTGGGTGCGGTGGCGAACTCCTCCAGGTAGGGGTGCTTCTTCAGGTACCGTGCGATGAATGCGGGCTGAGGCTGCCGGGGAATCTCCTCCACCGTACCCTTGGCCGTGACCGCGATGCAGGCATCGAAATCGCTCTCAACGTTTTGCCGGTTGTCGACTATAAACGCCACGCGCGGATCCGCCGCCATGGCTTCCACCTTGCGGGTGTACCTGGGCGTTATGAAGTAGATCTCCCGCAGACTCTCCGCGTGGGTATAGGCGATCAGGCTCTGGTGGGGCGTATTCCTGTAGTTGGTGGCCAGCACGCCGACCCGCTGGGCGTCCAGCAGCACTCCGACTTGATCCAGAAAGTCCTCGTTTCTCATTTCCGATATCCCTTCAAATAAACCGTGGGCGCAGATTCAAGCTGCCGCGGAAACCCGGTCAGCACCTAGCCGGTGATCCAGCTTGGAGCGCTTGTCCTCGGTCGAAAGCAGCGCCGAGACCAGGGGGTCTCGTTCAGGGAAAGGGCGATGGCATTGAAACGGATCCGCTTCTGCGCGAACTCGGCACCCAGGCTGCGCACCGGCGCCTCCACCGCTCCCTTGGCCGCTGCGATCGATGCGTGGAAGGCGAGCCCCGTCTGCACGTCCACCAGGCTGTAGGCAAAGTCCCCGGCATCCAGCCCCTCTGGTTCACTAGAAGTTACTATGCGAGCCGCACCCGGTCAATCAGGCTCTTTCTTGGGGTCTTTGTCGTGCCGGCCCACCGGCCGGGCCGGTGATCGCTCACTTCCTGTTTCGCTGCAACCCCGATCCCCCGAGGTAGGCTGCGCGGATGCGCGGGTCTGATTTGAGCTGGGCCGAGGCGCCGGAGGCGGCGATCGACCCGGTTTCCAGCACGTAGCCGCGGCGGGCTACGGTGAGGGCTTTCTGGGCGTTCTGCTCCACCAGCAGGATCGAGATCCCCTGATCGTTGATCTCACGGATGATGCGGAAGATCTGCCGCACCAGGATCGGAGCCAGGCCGAGCGAAGGCTCGTCGAGAAGCAGTACCCTGGGCCTGCACATCAGAGCCCGGCCGATGGCCAGCATCTGCTGCTCGCCTCCGGACAGGGTACCGGCCAGCTGCCGCCGCCGCTGCCCCAGAACCGGGAAAAGGGAGAACACCCGCCGCCTGGCCGCCTCCACCTCCTGCACGATCCGGCGCCTGCTGTAAGCCCCCAGATTGAGGTTCTCCTCCACGGACAGGGTGGTGAACACCCGGCGTCCCTCGGGGACCTGGGAAATTCCCTGCAGCACGATCTGGTGGGCGGCGCAGCCGTTGATGGGCTCGCCGTCGAAGCGCACGGTTCCCCCTCGTATGGGAAGCAGGCCCGAGACCGCCTTCAGCAGGGTCGATTTGCCCGCCCCATTGGCGCCCAGGACGGTCACGATCTCCCCCTGATCCAGTGTCAAGCTTACCCCCTTGAGAGCTTCGATAGCGTCGTAGAAGATGTGCAGATCCTCGATCTCGAGCAGCGCGGCCACTTTAGCTGGACTCCTCCTCTTCATCCTCGCGGCCCAGATAGGCCTCGATGACCAGCGGATTGCTGTAGATGTCTGCCGGAGCGCCCTGGGCGATCTTGCGGCCGCCGTCCATTACCGTTACCCAGTCCGAGATGCCCATGACCACGTTCATGTCGTGCTCGATGAGCAGAACCGTCACCGACTCTTCCTCGATCAGGGAGCGTATGAAGCCCATCAGTTCCTCTGTTTCTTTCGTGTTCAGGCCGCTGCTCGGCTCATCGAGGATGAGCAGCCGCGGCTCGCAGGCCAGGGCGCGGCTGATTTCCAGCATGCGCTGGCTGCCGTAGGGAATGTTCTTGGCCAGCTCGGACCTGTACTCCCATAGACCGGTCTGCCGCAGCCTTGTTTCCGCGGTTTCCAGAAGCCGCTTTTCTTCGCGCCGTTGAGCCGGCGTGCGCAAAACAGCGCCCAGCAGGCCGATCCGCCCCCGGCTGTGCTGCCCGGCGAGGACGTTTTCCAGACAGGTGAGGTTGGGGAAGAGGCGGATGTTCTGGAAGGTGCGGGCGATCCCGAGCTTCACGATCTCGTGGGCTTTGCAGCCCGTGATCTCCCGGCCCTGGAAGACGACCCGCCCCGCCGTAGGCCTGTAGATGCCCGTGACCACGTTGAACACGGTGGTCTTTCCCGCTCCGTTGGGACCGATCAGGCTGGAGATCTGGCCGCGGCGCGCCTGCAGATCCAATTC
>JAFGQJ010000119.1 GCA_016935715.1 Spirochaetales bacterium | reverse complement strand
GCCGGATCATCTCCATCGCTTTGGCGGTTTCGCCGAAGCGGACGGCGAAGTCGTGGATGCCCTTTTCGGTCATCTCCATCATGCAGGCCAGCACGCCTCCGGTGGATATGGTATCCAGGCCCAGATCGTCGCACAGAGCGTTCAGCTCTATGAGCAGTTTCGGGTCGTCGTTGCCGATGTTCGAACCGCAGATGGCGATGGTCTCGAACTCCGGTCCCTCGACCGCGGCGTCCTCCGCCTGCACGTAGTTCCCGCAGGCGATGCCGCAGGAGAAGCAGGCCTTCTTGTTCTTCCTCAGCGCCTTGAGGGTTTCCCCGTTGATCTTCTTCGAGCCCTCGAAGCGCCCGCTCTGGAAGTTGCGGGTGGGAAGAAGTCCGGATTCCTGGGCCATGTCCACCAGTACGGGGGTGCCGTACTCGTAGATCTCGTACTCGGGGTCGAGGATGTTGTCGTGTTTGTGGGCTTCGGCGGCCAGGGACATGCACTTCTCGATGTCCGCCACCTGCACGTCCAGCCAGCCGCGGATGGCGATCGCCTTGAGGTTCTTGCTGCCCATGACCGCACCCAGCCCGCCGCGTCCCAGCTGGCGGTAGCGCTCGGAGCAGATGCAGGAGAATCGCACCTGGTTCTCCCCTGCGGGACCGATGGTCAGGATCTTCACCTGATCGTCCCCGATCATCTGCTTGATGCGGGATTCCGCGGCAAAGGCTCCCAGACCTTTCAACTGCCCCGCGTCACGGAGCTCGACGCGGTCCGGATCGATGTACAGGTACTGGAGATTCTTGGCGCGGCCGCTGACCACGACTCCGTCGTAGCCCGCGTACTTCAGCTCCGCCCCGATATGTCCTCCCACCGAGCCGTCGGAGATCGTTCCGGTCAGGGGAGACTTGGCAGCGATCGCCAGCTTGGCCGAGCAGGAGACGATGGTTCCGGCCATGATGGATGTGGCCAGCACCAGCCTGTTGTCCGGCGACAGCGCGTCGATTGCAGGATCCAGTTCCTCCATCAACATGCGGGTCGCCAGGCCCTTCTGACCCGTGTACAGCTCGATCCAGTCTTTCGGCGTGACCCGTGTTCGGATCAGCCCTTTGTCCAGATCGACGTTGAGGATTTTTCCCATCAGGCAGTTCATGACACCTTCTCCTTGAGGGTGATCACCGATTTCGGGCACCACTCGACGCACTTCGGTGATCCGCCGCACAGGTCGCAGATGATCGATTTTCTGTCCTTGTTCAGGTAGATCACGTTTTTCGGACAGGCCCTGACGCAGTCCCCGCAGCCGATACAGATCTGGTGATCCACGATCATCCAGCGGCCGTTGTTGGAGATCGCCCCGACCGGGCAGGCCTCCTCGCATTTCTTGCAGAAGATGCAGTGCCTGGAAGCGATACGGATGCCCTCTTCGGTGTACTGGTGGATGATCTTGAGGCGGGCCTTTTCCGGGTTGAACGCTCCTTCGTGGACTGCCGAACAGGCCAGCTCACAGAGCTTGCATCCCGTACAGTCGGACAGTTTCAAACGCAGCGGCATGATATCCCTCCGGGCGAATGAAGGTTTGGTTCACCTATTTTATCATGTCCCACGAGCTAGTACCATCGAGTTTTCGCCAATCCGAATTCCCTTTCGTAGCCTTTTTCTCTGCCACACGATATCATTTCACCGTATGGGTGTTCATCCGGTATATCGAAGCGCAACGGTGGTGGAGGTGAAGCAGGCGGGGCCGCAGTACGTCGATCTGCTCCTCCGGGAACCGGTCATCTCCCGGATTTCGCAACCGGGCCAGTTCCTCATGATCAGAGCCTGGCCCGGAGTGGATCCCCTGCTGCCTCGTCCCTTCGACATCGTGCAGTGCAATGCACAGGAAAAAACCCTGCGCCTGTTCGTCAAAGTGGAGGGCCGCGGCACCAGGCTGCTCAAGGAACTGCTCCCGGGCACCGCAGTCAGGGTGACCGGCCCTCTTGGACGGCCTATCAGCGATTATGCCTGTTCCTCGGTCGCCTTCCTGGTCCGCGGGGCAGGCGCGGCGGCGGTCGTTCATCTCGGCGAAGCGTGTGCGCAGCGGGGGATAGCGGTCTACTCGATTCTGTCCGCTTCCACCGCTTCGCGCCTGGTGTGCAGGGATTATCTGCAGCCGTCGTCCGCGCAGTTGATGGTCGCCACCGATGACGGCTCGGAAGGTTACCGGGGCCTGGGCACGGATCTTCTGGATCGGCTGCTGGAGAGGCAAAGCATAGACAGGGTGTATACCTGCGGATCCCGCCGTTTTGCCCGCCACGTTCAGCGGCTGGATCGGGAGGGGCGCCTGGCCGGCTTCGTGTTCCTCGAGGGATTGATGGCCTGCGGACTGGGAGATTGCCACGGCTGCGCCGTGCGCAAACGGAACGAGCCCGGTTACTACCTTGTATGCCGGGACGGGCCGCACTTTCCCATAGGGGAGGTGGAACTGTGATCGACATGTCCGTCGAGATCGCCGGCGTGACCCTGCCCAACCCGGTAATGCCTGCTTCGGGCACCTACGAGGTCGACGATCTGCACGAGGGCTTTTTCCCTCCCTCCGAGTTGGGGGCCCTGATCAACAAGACGATCTTCCTGCATCCAAGGCCCGGAAACCCGCCGCCCCGGATCTGGGAGACCCCCTGCGGAATGCTCAACTCCATCGGCATCCCCTCCGAAGGCCTGCATAAATTTCTGGAGGAAAAGCTGCCCAGGTTGAGGAGCCTGGGGCCGCCGGTTATTGTCAGCATCGCGGGCAACTCGCTGCAGGAGTGGAGGGACCTGGCGGCAGCGATCGATGAGAGCGGCTCGGCGGACATGATCGAGCTGGACTTGTCCTGCCCGAACCTGGAACAGGGATTCATCTGGGCCTCGGACCCCCAGGCTCTTGCAGAGGCGGTTGCCGCCGCGGTGGAGGCGGCGAAGCTGCCGGTCATCTCCAAGCTTTCCCCAAACGTGCGGGACATCAGCGAAATGGCCGTTGTGGCCGAAAGAGCGGGGACAGCAGCCGTCTCCATGGTCAATTCCTATCTGGGCATGGCGATCGATATCCGGACCCGCAGGCCCGCACTCGGGAACATCACCGGCGGCCTGACGGGACCGGCCATACGGCCCATGGCGCTGTACAGCGTATTTGCTACATTTCAAAAGATCCAGGTGCCGATAATTGGAATCGGAGGCATTGCGACCTGGCGTGATGCGGTGGAGTTTCTCCTGGCCGGCGCCACGGCCGTGGCCGTTGGAACCCAGAACTTCGTGGATCCGACGGCCATGCGGAAGGTCATCAATGGCATAGCCGGCTACGTGGAACGGGCCGGGTTCAGCGCCGTCCGCGAGCTGATCGGCCTGGCTCACCAGCCGCAGAGCGCCTGATTTTTTTGATATGTGCCGGGGAAGTGCTACACTTTGAGGGACATGCCGCTGTGCAGTCCTGGGCTTTCATGCGAGAGAAACTCGCGATGTCCAGTTCCTCCAGCAGAACGAGGTTTAGCGGATGGCAACAGCCGAGCGAGAAGCGAACGAAATCCATGCCCTTTTGGCGGAGACGACCTCGGAGGCAGCGATCCACCTGGATTGCAATGGCAGGGTTCTCTACGTCAATCCCGCTTTCACCCGGATGTTCGGGTACAAGGATGAAGTTGTACTGAGAGACGGTGCGGGGATGGTTTTCGCCGGGACTTCGAAGAGACGATTCGACCAGAAGATTGCAGACTGTCTGAACGGCGCAGAGCGCAGCGCCTCCAACCTGCGGGCCGTGAACAGCAGAGGCCGGCAGCTTCCGGTTCGGGTCACCATCATACCGCACCGCTGGCATGGTGATCCCGCGGCCATGGTCCTGATCCGGGATATCTCGGAGCAGCTGAAGGTCACCGAAGAGCTGGAGGCGCTCAAGAGCAGCTATTCCGCCCTGTCGGAGACCGTGTCCGACCCGATTCTGCAGCTCAATGAGTCTTTTCGTATCGTGTTTGCCAACTCGGCAGTGGAGCGTGTATTCGGGTACAGCGCCGAAGAGCTGCTGAAAAAAGAGTTCTCCTCCCTTTTTCCCCCATCGGTTCACAACCGTTACGACGAGGTATTCAGGAAGTACTTCGTGATCGACGACGTGCATCGCCAGGCATCCAAGTTGGGCAATGCAATCGAGGTTTTGGGACAGAACAAGGACGGTGACATCGTTCCCCTGGAGATCTCCTTCGGCAACTCCAGGAGTGTCCAGGGCGAGCGGCTGGTGACCTGCATCATCCGGGACATCAGCCAGCGAAAGAAAACGGAGCGCAAGCTCAAGTACCTGGCGTATCACGACAAATTGACCGATCTGGGCAACCGGGATCTCTTCTACATTACCCTGGAACAGTTTCTGTCCCACGTCAAACGATACAAGGACACCATCGGTGCGGTGTTGTTTCTCGACCTGGACGGGTTCAAAAAGGTGAACGATACCCTGGGGCACAACGTTGGAGATATCCTCCTATGCTCCTGTGCACACAGGTTGAGCGGCTGCCTGCGGGAGAGCGATCACGTGTATCGATTCTCGGCCGAGCCGGATACCGACAGCGCAAGCCACGAAGATCTGTTTCGCTTCGGCGGCGACGAGTTCGTGATCCTGCTCAACCAGCTGAAAAAACCCACCGATGCGGCCGTTGTCTCGCAAAAGATAATCGACACGATCAGGCGGCCCTACAAGGTAGAGGGGATCGAACCCGGAACGAAGATCAACATCGGAGTCAGCATCGGCATCGCCCTGATACCCCAGAACGGACTCGATGCCATGCAGCTGATCAAGCATGCTGACATGGCCATGTACAAGGCCAAGGAGCGGGGCAATCGCTACATGTATTTCACCTCGGAGTTGAACAAGCAGGCTTCGGAACGACTTTTCCTGGAGAACGGGATCCGCAAGGCCCTGGATCAGAAGATCTTCGATCTGCACTACCAGCCGATCGTCGGTATTCGGGGAACCATAGAAGGGGCGGAAGCGCTCCTTCGCTGGCATGACCGCAGGCGCGGGTATATCTCTCCGATGGATTTCATCCCCGTTGCCGAGGAGACTGGGCTGATCCTGCCGCTGGGGGACTGGGTGTTCGAAACGGCCTGCAGGCAGTTGAAGAGCTGGAACTCCGAGGGGTTCGAGGATCTCTACGTTTCGATCAATCTGTCGGTCAAGCAGTTCAGCCAGGAGCATATCGTGGACAAGCTCAGCCGCATCATCGAGCGTACGGAAATCGAGCCGAAGAATCTCAAGATCGAAATCACGGAGAGCAGCATCATGCCCGAACCGGCGGAAGCCAGAAAGAAGATGGAGGAGTTGAAGAAACGGCACCCGGGGATTCGGATAGCGATCGATGATTTCGGAACCGGGTACTCCTCTTTGAGCTACCTGTCGGATTTTCCCGTAGATATTCTGAAAATCGACCAGTCCTTCGTCATCAACATGTACAAGAAGGGAACCACGAAGATCATCAACACGATCATCACTCTGGGAAACAGCCTGTTGATGGACGTTATCGCCGAGGGAGTGGAGACAAAAAATCAACTCGAGTATCTGCTGTCCAGAAACTGCAAATCTTTCCAGGGCTACTATTTCGGCAAGCCGATCAGCGCCACGGCGCTGACCCAGATGCTGAAGAGCTACAAACCGCCCCTTTT
>JAFGQJ010000118.1 GCA_016935715.1 Spirochaetales bacterium | reverse complement strand
GACGGATTCTTGTCCTCCGGACCCCGCTGGTAGGTTGGAATGGTCAGGACCTCTTCCCAGGCACGTACCTTCCCGGTTTTGCTCATGGTGCTCCTCCTCCGGATACTCGGTTGATCTCGGCTGTAGCACTAGTGATTCCAGAAACACGGACGTCTGTCAAGCCGAGATTGTCTTTGAAGCGAAAGACTGTTGCAGCCATGATCTCCCGTGAACGTTACAGCGACTGTTCACGACTGTTGCTCACGCTTGTGGAAAAAACCATGAATACGTGGCTGGATAAGGTTTTTTCTAAAGAATATATTGGTAGTATGAGAGTCAAGACATCGATCACACCAACGCGGGAACTCCTCGATTTCATCGGCAAATAGGTGACGATCCATTCCAGGTTCTCGACGGCCGGTTGGGACCGGAGAAACTGCGCGGGCTGAATACGGCTGCGGCCGTTGCGGTGGGATTGAAATAGCACGACAGGGACACGTTGCAGATGGATTGCTCCTATCTGAGCCCGGCCTGCTTGTGGGTCGGCCAACTTCAATCGGGGAGGATAGCATGAAATTGGAGTGCACGAACTACGGTTTTCCCTTCAGTGAACGACCCTGCTACCATATCAGGTACAGTCTGGACGGTGAAATCAAGGACGAGTTGATGGTACGGAGGATCGAGCTGAATGGGAAGTGGAGCCGGGATTTCTGGGTGTCCAACGACGGCCGGGTCAGCCCGAAAAACGCCTTTCTCCCCGGAATGGCGAATGAGCTGACGGTTCGGGCGGACTGGGAGAACGGCGGCGAGCATACGGTCAAAGTCAGCTGCAGGGACGGCAGGGACGAGTCAGTCGAGCTCGCCTGCGCCAGTCGCGCGCCCGCCTCCGGGGGGTACTGGGACAAGCGCTGGAAGTACTACGGTTCCAACGTGCTGGAGGAAACCGAGGGGTTTGCCAGGAAGGCGGAACCGGTGCATCTGCTCCTGGGGCTGTACGCCGACAGGCTTAAAGACCCGGCCCGGGAGATCCGGGTCGTAGGGATCGATCCGGACACCGGCAGACCCGAAGAGGTCCCCTGCCAGGTCTACGGCACTTCGACCTGGGACAAGATGCAGGACGAGCACTGCCAGCCCACGACCACGGTCGAGGTGGCTTTTCTGGCGGAGGTGCCGGCCTTTGCCTCCAAGGTGTATCTGATCTTCTACGGGAATCCGGATGCGGATGCGCCCGGCTACCCGACGGATCTCGTGGTGAGCGGCGAGGGCTACGGACTGACGGTGGAAAACAGCCACTACAAGACCATCCTGCACCCCAAAAGCGGCGCGATCGACGAGATCCACCTCAAGCAGAACGCCAACGTGGTGTTCGACCACCACCGGGAGACCAACGGCTCCCTTCACTGGAACCCCGGCGTCTACGCCCCGCCCCGGACCTGGATCCATGCCTCGGACTGGGAAAATCCCGGCGGATACTCCACGATAGGCGGCCCGGTGTTCTTCGCCACCAAACGCCACGCACCGCTTCCCCTCTACCCGGAGGTCGTCTGTTCCATCACCTACCGCTTCTACGCCGACAATCCCTGCATCATGGTGGAGTCGATGATCGACGTAACCAAGGATTTGGACGTGGTGGCCCTGCGCAACGGTGAGATCGTCCTCAACCACGATCTTGTACGGGAGTTTGCCTGGAAGAAGGCGGACGGGGAGATCGGCAGCGTGGTGATCAAGGAGCGGCCCCGCCATCCCACCCGGGGAATGGACCTCTGCGTTTCCACGCCGTGGTTCGCCTTCTACAATCGCGAGGTGCCCTGTGCCCTGGCGATCGTGAACCTGGATCTCTCCGCCTACCGCCGCGAGCGGGGTCTGGCGGAATGGGCCCCCTGGAATTACCTGCACTGGGGACCCTGGGTCTACTGCGCCCGGCCCCTGGTCTACACGTTCATCTCAGCGAATCCCCAGCGGGTGATGCACGTATCCGCGGGCTCGAGCTTCTACGAACGCATGGCCTTCCATCCCTGCCGCCTGGGTCGGGGCGAGGCGGAACGCTTCCTGCCGGTCGAGGAGACCGCCGTGAAGCTGCAGCATCCCCTGAGGACCACGGTCACCCACCTGGATACCGACGAGCGGGTGCCGGAGGAATGGGTGCCGCCGATCCTGGTCGAAGAGTTCGAGGAGATGGAAGACTGACGGAGCACGGGCTGACGCACGGCCGGATCACACAGGGTTTGTCCGGCCATTTATCCTGTATTCGAGGTTCCTTACCAACGCTCCGGCCACAGCTCGCCCGCGCAGATCCCGAGGAAGTCTCATGCAAGGGTCAGAATCTCGTCACGAACCAGGTGAAGCCAAACGACGTCGAGAATAATCTCCACATCATTTCTCGTCATGACATTTATGGTGATCAATCTGAGCTATACAGACGAGCTATCCTTGGGTCCTTGGAGCTCAGGAACGATATCCGCACATGCCGGCAGACCTCCGGCCTAGCCCATCTCCCCGGCCAGGGCTCCCGAGTCCAGGACGCGGCCGAATTTCGAGGCGAAGTTCTTCAATGTGGCCGCGTGCATCTGCGGGTCGAAGGAGGATACGCAGTCGCTCAGGACAACGGTCTTCAGCCCGAGGTGGAAGGCCTCCCGCGCGGTTTCCTCCACGCAGATCTGGGTCACGGTTCCGCATACCACCGCGGTATCCACGTGCTCGCTGAGCAGGATGTCGTAGAGGTTGGTGCGGAAGAAGGCTCCGTACCAGTACTTGTCCACCGCGTAGTCGCCGGGTTCGACCGGCAGCTCGTCGATCACCGCGATGCAGTCCAGCTCCCCCTCCGCGTCCCCGTAGCGGCGCAGGAATCCCGGCTTGCAGCAGTTCACTGGCGGGCGCAGCTGGGGGGACCACCTCCACAGCAGGGTCTCCTTCGGCCCGGCGATAAAGCGGGTGAACACGACGGGCCGCCCGAGCCTGCGGAACAGGCCGACGGTGCTGCTGGTCGGCTCGATCGTGGCCCGTGCGTCGGGCACCTCCAGAGGCGCTCCGACACGCACGAAGTCGTTCTGCATGTCCACCACGATCAGTGCCGTTCGGGAGGGATCGATGTCGAAGGCGGGTGATTCAGGCATGATGGTTACCTCTTTGCGGAGATGATCCGGATGATCTGGTCCGAGTACGCCACCAGGCCGTAGTGGTTTTCGATCAGGTAGAGGCCGTCCTCCTTGAGCTGCCGGGCGTGCTCGCGGTCATGCCTGGAGAAGCAGGCCAGGCAGTCGGCTGCGCCCACCACGTTGTAGCCCAGGGCGAAGGCATGGTGCAGGGTGTCCCCGGCGCAGATGTTCAGGTCCGTTCCGGCCACCACCAGGGTGTCGATCCCCCGGCTGCGGAGCATCGTGTCCAGGTTGGTGCCCACGAAGGCCCCGTAGGCGTACTTGACGATCACCGGTTCGCCTTCCGCCGGGGCCAGCTCCTCGATGTGCGCGGCTCCCCAGGAACCCGGCAGGGTCACCGCGGGCTCGCCCCAGAAGGCGGTCCAGGCGGCGGAGTTCTGGCCCAGCTCGTTGATCACCGCCGTATGGATCACCAGGTAGCCGCCGTCCCGGGCCGCTTCCAGCAGCCGCCGCATGGGCTGGACAGAATCCCGCACTTCGCCGATCTCGAAGCCGAAGCTCGCCATCTTGCCTTCGGGCGAGACGAAGTCGTTCTGCATGTCGATGAACAGGAAGGCCGCCCGGGTGCTGTTCAGCACCTCCCGCAGCGTGTCGGTTACCGTTTTTTGTTCGCTCATCATTTCTACCTCGGTTTAAAATCTATCCGGGCTCCAATACTCCCGTCAAGATGCGGGCGGTCTCCGCAGCAGCGGCGGCGCCGCCGCCGCCGCCGGGTCTCTAGATTCCAGTGTGCCGGCGGCTTTCCACCTGGTTGTAGGCGATCACGATCACCAGCAGCAGCACGGCCCGCACGATCTGCTGGTAGAAGATGCCCACCCCGGAGTGGCCCAGCACGTTCAGGAGCATGATCATCAGCAGGATCGTGATCAGCGATCCGCCCAGGCTGCCCCTGCCTCCGGCCAGGGTGGCTCCGCCGATCAGGCAGTAGGCAATGCTGTCCAGGGTCAGGCGCGGATCCACGATCGGCTCCGCCCCTCCGGTGCGGCCCAGAAGGTAGAAGGCCGCCAGGCTGGCCATCACCGTGCTGATCAGGTAGGAGCCGATCTTGATCGAGCCCACCGGCAGACCCGACCACCTGGCCTTCAGATCGGATTCGCCCACGGCATACAGGCGGCGGCCGAAGCGGGTCTGCCGCAGCACCACGGAAAAAACCGCGAACAGCGCGAGGCCCAGATACACCACGATGGGGATCCCGAGCCAGCTCCCGTTGGCGACGGTCTTCAGGATCTGAGGAGCCGGGGCGATGGGCTTGGTGGTGAGGACCAGGGAGACGCCCTGCAGCACGATGCCCACTCCCAGGGTGGCTATGAAGGCGTTGATCCGTCCGCGAACCACGAGGAAACCGTTCAGCAATCCGATCAGAACGCCGGCGGCCAGCATGGCGGCCAGGCACAGGAGCAGCGAATCCGGAAAGGCCTGGTAGATCTTGATCCCGATGACGCTGATGATGGTCATGGCGGCGCTGACCGACAGGTCGATGCCCCCGCAGATGATCACCGCCAGCTGGCCGATGGTCAGGAGCACGTAGACGAACGACTGCCAGGCAAGGTTGCTGATGTTGATCCTGTTGAGAAAGAACGGGGAGCTCACCGACCCGGCCAGGAACACGGCGGCGAGCAGGAAAGCAAGCACGGCGATGCGGTTGGAGGCCGAGAACAGCGACCCGACCAGGTTTCGCAGCCCTCCGCGGGCCTGCTGCTCCTCCTCCCGCCGCTGCTTCTGCTCGGTGCAGAGATGCAGCATGGCTTCCTCATCGATCTGTTCGCCGGTCAGCTCCCCGACGATCTGACCGTCCCGCATCACCAGGGCACGGTCGGCCAGCTTGACGATCTCCTCCCAGTCCGAGGAGACCAGGATCACCCCCTTGCCCGCCGCGGCCGATTCTTCGATCACCGCGTAGATATCCTCCCGGGCTCCCACGTCCACGCCTCGGGTGGGTTCGTCCAGCAGCAGCAGGTCCGCTTCGGTCAGCAGAGCCCGGCCGAAGACCACCTTCTGCTGGTTGCCGCCGCTCAGCCGTTCCACGGGATCCGGCAGGTGCCCGGCATTCAGGGCGATCCTGCCGGCTATGCCGCCGGCCCGCTTTCTCTCCCTGCGGCGGTCGATGAAAGCCAGCAGCGACCGGTTGGCCACGGCGCTGGCGTTCAGGTTGCAGGTCACCGTCTCGCCGAAAAACAGGCCCTCCTTCTTGCGGTCCTCGCTGACCGGGGCGATGCCGCGGGCGATGGCCTGCCGCGGGTGCCTTACGGAGAGCTCGTCCCCCTCCTTGCGCAGCACCCCATCCGTCGGGCGCAGGATTCCGTAGACGGCGTTCAGCAGCTCCGTCCTGCCTGCGCCCACCAGCCCGGCGATGCCCAGGATCTCTCCGCTGCGCACATTGAAGGAGATGTTCCGCAGCTTGCCCCTGACCGACAGCTCCTCGCACTCGAAGACGATCCCGCCCTCGGCACCGGCTCGTTCTGCGCGCCTCGGCCCTGCTGAGGCGATCTCCCTGCCGACCATGTGCCGGATGAGCAGGTCTTTGCGAATCTCCGACTTCTCCAGCGTGGCCACCAGCCTGCCGTCGCGCAGGATCACGCAGCGGTCGCACAGCTCGCTCACTTCGTCCAGCCGGTGAGAGACGTACAGGACAGCGGTGCCCGCGGCCACCGCCTCCCTGACCCTCGCGAACAGCCAGGCGGTCTGGTCCTCCGACAGCGAGGCGGTGGGTTCATCCAGGAGCAGGATCTTCGGTTTCTCGGCCAGGGCACGCACGATCTCCACCATCTGCTGCTGGGCAATGCTCAGCTCGCTGACGGGCCTGCTGGGGGCGATCTGCAGCCCGCTGGCCTTCAGAATTCCTGCGGCTGCCTCGCGCATCGCTTTCCAGTCGATCAGGCCGAAGCGGTTCCTGAATCCGTCGTCGACGAAAATGTTCTCCGCCACGCTCATGTTCAGAAACAGGTTCAGCTCCTGGAACACGCTGGCAATGCCGGCCGTCTTGGCCAGCTGCGGGGAGGAAGGAATATACTGCCTGCCGAACAGGACCATGCCGCCGCCCGAAGGCGGATGCACGCCTGCCGCTATCTTCAGCAGCGTGCTCTTGCCGGCGCCATTGGCGCCGACCAGACCGACGACCTCGCCGCTTTTCAGGTCGAAGCCGACATCGTGGAGAGCCTGGAAATCACCGAAGCGCTTGCTGATTCCGGAGAACGACAGAACGGTGTTGCTCACGATCCAATATTCCAACTCAACCGCCCCCCGCCCTCGAGGGCGGGGGGCAGGCAAACCTGTCTACTTGTAGAACTCGCTGATCCGGTCTTC
>JAFGQJ010000117.1 GCA_016935715.1 Spirochaetales bacterium | reverse complement strand
TTCAGGTTTCTGGAGACCCACCCGGAGGCTCCGGTGTGCATCAGCATCATCACCTACGGCGAGATGGCCGAGGGTTTCGAGGCGGGGAAGGAAGAGGCGTTCCGTGAGCTGATGCAGCCGCACCGGGTCATTGGCCTCAGCGAGGCAACCGCCTGGCGGTACGGCCAGCTCTCCCGGCTGTTGCGCCAGGGTGGGACCCCCCTCGGGGACAACGACCTCTGGATCGCCGCCACGGCCCTGGAGATGGACACCGAGCTGGTCACCCGGGATCGTCGTCACTTCGACAGAATCCCGAATCTGCGGCTCCTCACCTACTGAGCGGCGCTTCGAGCGCCGGCGGGCCGGCCTGATCCCCCTGACTCCCCTGATCCGCCGATCAGCGGGCACCATCGCTGCGAAGGTGGTGCCTTCAGCCTTTGATCGCCGCGTGGGTCAGACTGGAGATGAACTGGCGCCGGGCCAGCAGAAAAGCGGCGACCAGAGGAGTGATGATCACGACGGCTGCCGACATGACCGAGCTCCAGTTGGTGCCGGCTTCCACGTCGGCGAAATAGACGATCCCGGCCGGCGGCGTGTACATGTTGGCGCTCTGCACCACGACCAGGGGCCAGAAGAAGTCGTTCCAGTGGGTGACCACGCTGAAGATGGCGAATGCCCCCACCGCAGGGCGGATCAACGGAATCAGGACCCGGGTGAGCATCTGAAACAGGTTGCAGCCGTCGATGCGGGCGGCGTCGAAGTACTCGCCCGGTATCTGCTTGAAGTACTGCCTCATCAGAAAAATGCCGAAAGAGGAGCCGATAAAGGGAAGGATCAGCGCGGGGTAGGTGTTTACCAGCTTCAGCTTGGACAGGAGCAGGAAGTTGGGCACGGCGGCGATGTAGCGGGGGAATACGAGAGCAGCCAGGACCAGGGCGAACAGCACACGCTTGCCCGGGAACGACAGGCGGGCGAAGGCGTATGCGGCGGGAATGATCACCAGCAGCTGTCCCAACAGAATTCCCCCCGTGACGATGACGCCGTTGATCAGGAAGCGAACCAGCTGGGACTCCCGGAAGACCCTGACGTAGTTGTCGATGATGGGCTGCCGAGGCAGCAGCCGGGTGCTCACCTGGAAGACTTCCTTGACGGGCTTGAGAGAGGTACTGATCATCAGGAAGAAGGGGAAGAACGACAGCACCGCGCACACGACCAGAAACAGGATCACGATCCAGCGGATGGGATCGAGCCCCTGCCGGCGGTGGCGTATTGCGCCCGTAACCGGCTCTTTGCCTACTGATAGTGTACCCATTTCTCGACCCGCATCTGCAGCAGCGCAAGCGCCAGTACCAGGATGAAGAACACCACGGCTATGCCGGAAGCGTAGCCGGTGTCGAAGAACTTGAATGCCTCTTCGTACAGCATATGTGAAAGCACCTGCGTACCCCCCACGGGCCCGCCGTCCGTCAGGACCTTCACGATGTCGAAAGATGCCAGAGCGCGGACGGTCATGATGATCATGATGAACAGCGTGGTGGGCGAGAGCAGAGGCCAGGTGATGCTGAAGAATTGCCTCGTGCCGCTGGCACCATCGATCGCCGCGGCCTCGTACAGATCCTTCGGGACATTGGACAGGCCGGCGATGAAGAAAACCATGGCGTAACCCGCATTGCTCCATATGCCGACGAGGATCACGGCACCCATGGCCGTGGCGTTGCGGGTCAGCCATTGTACGGGTTGCAGTCCGATCCTCTGCAGGTAGGCGTTGACCACGCCGATGTGAGAGTCGAAGATGAATCTCCAGACCACGGCCATCGCCGCCATTGTGGCGGCTACGGGCAGGAAGAACAGAGCCTGCCAGAGGGACTGAAGGCGGCGCCCTCCCGTTATCGCCAGGCTCAGGATCAGTCCGAAGCCGAGGCTCAGGGAGCCCATGAGCGCGGTGTAGATGGCCGTGTTGCGGACGGCGTTCCAGAAGTGGGGGGAGGTGAACATATTGACGAAGTTGTCCAGCAGGACGAACTCCCGCGTGGCGTAGCCGAGCTTCCAGTCCATCGTGCTCAGGTAGATCGAGTACGCCGCCGGCCAGAACACGAACAGGCCAAGGAACAGAAACGCCGGGAACAGCAGCAGGTATGGGCTGAGATATCGCAGGCCCGCCCGTCTGTGCCGACGGGCGGGCCGCGACCGGAGATTCGCCATCCGGCTACTTGAGCAGTGCGGTCACTTCCGTTGCCGCGTCATCCAGCGCCTTCCTGGGAGTCTTTCTCCCCACGATCACCGCTTCCTGCATGTCTTTCAGGACCGAAGAGATCTTGTTGCCGTTCTTGCCGGGCCAGGAATACCAGGGAACGACCCGGGCCGCCTGATCGAGGGTGACCTTGTAGTTCCTGTCGTCGCCGTGCTCGGCAATCAGGGCTTCGATGACCGCCTGGTTGGCCGGGGTGTAGCCGCTGTTGTCGGCGATGGCCTGGCTCGCTTCCTCTTCGGTGATCCAGCGGATGAAGTTCCAGGCGGCGTCGCGCCTGGCCTCATCCCTGGCGAACATCATCACTCCGTTGCCCCCTGCAGGCACCCTCGGAAGACTTCCGTCGGGAGTGGGCATCGGCGACATGCGGACCGGGAAGTTCGTCTGTTTCGGCGTGTTCACCCGCTGAAAGCTCGAATCGACCCACATGCCCAGGTCGCCGGCAACGAAGGTTCCCAGCCCCTGATCCGTGACCGGCATGAGCCCGTTCTGCGTGAGGTCGGCAAAGTACTCCAGGACTCGCAGCCCCTTCTCGTCGTTGAACAGTATTTTCGTGCCGGCATCGTTCGCCAACTTTCCGCCGAGGTTTTCCAGCATGGCCTGGAAGATCCAGTTCCCGGTGACCTGCCATCCCCAGAAGATGCCCAGGTGGTCGTTGTCTTTGAACTTCACCGCGGTGGCCCGGGCCTCGGCCCAGCTCTTGGGCGGACTTTCCGGATCCAGCCCGATCTCGGTGAAAAGGTCCATGTTGTTCAGCATGGCCGGCGTGCTGGTGCCGAGGGGTACGAGGTATTGTTTCCCGTCGGCTTTGCCCAGGCTCATCATGGCCGGAAACAGGTTGTCTTCCCTGAAGCGGGAGTCCGCTCTCATGTACTCATCCAGGGCTACTGCGCTACCGCTCTCCACCATGGTGCGCAGGAGCGTATAGCCGGTTTGGCCCACGTCCGGCGGATCTCCGGCAGCAAGTCCCAGGAGTATCTTCTGGCTCAGGGCTTCGTAACCACCGCTTGCCACCTCCACCGATTTGATCGTGACGTTTGGAAAGGCCGCCTGAAAGGCCTCCTTGAGAGGATTGATGTAGAGCAGGTGAGTCTGACTGGCGTAGTGGTAGAAGACGAGGGTCGTGGGCTTGTCCGCCGCCTCCTGCTGAGGGGTAGCAAGGATCAAACCGGCTACCGCGAGCAGCATGACGAGTACGAGTGTGATCGTTTTCATTTGCGCCTCCTTCACGAACTGCAAATTTTGGAACGGATCAAAGCAGGGAGATTGTACAACGACGGCGGAGGCGATTGCAGCTTACCCCGGTACTTTCGACGTACTGTTTGCACCGGTACCCCGGTACTCTTCTCCGTTCCCCGGGTCAGCCGCCCAGGATATCGTGCTCTTCGACGATCAGCCGGTCGCGCCTGCTCACGTGGGCCATGGAATC
>JAFGQJ010000116.1 GCA_016935715.1 Spirochaetales bacterium | reverse complement strand
CGGATCGACGCCGTTTCCCAGGGATTTGGACATCTTTCGGCCTTGAGTATCCCGTACCAGGCCGTGGATATAGACGTCGGCAAAGGGAACCTCTCCCATGAACTCCAGCCCCATCATGATCATCCGGGCAACCCAGAAGAAAATGATCTCGTAGGCGGTCACCAGCGTCGATGTGGGGTAGAAGGTCTTCAGATCTTCCGTCTGATCCGGCCACCCGAGGGTGGAGAAGGGCCAGAGGGCGGAGGAGAACCATGTGTCCAGGACGTCCGGGTCCTGCCGGATCGTGGTACCGGAACAGTGCCGGCAGACCTCTGGGTCTTCCCGGGCGACGGTCATTTCCCCGCAGGAATCGCAGTACCACACGGGGATGCGATGGCCCCACCACAGCTGTCTGGAGATGCACCAGTCCCGGATGTTCCGCAGCCAGTGCACGTAGGTATTTTCCCATTTTTTCGGGTAGAACTGCACCTCCTCCCGCTCCCAGGCCTGCAGGGCCTTGTCGGCAAGAGGACGCATGCGCACGAACCACTGGTCGGAGAGGTAGGGCTCGATCATGCTGTTGCAGCGATAACAGTGCCCCACAGTGTGGGCGTGCTTCTCCTCCCGGATGAACAGTCCGGCCCGCTTGATGTCTTCCACCACTTTCTCGCGGGCCTGCAGGACCTTCAAGCCCCGGTAGGCTTCAGGGACGTTGTTGTTCAGCGTGTTGTCCGGATTCAGAATGTTGATTCTCGGCAGGTTGTGCCGTATTCCGATGTCGTAGTCGTTTGGGTCATGGGCCGGAGTGACTTTCACGACCCCCGATCCGAACTCCATGTCCACGTAGGTATCGGCAACGATTGGAAGCCTCCTGTCGGTGAGCGGAAGCAGGGCCTGTTTGCCTACCAGATGCTCGTACCGTTTGTCGTCGGGGTGAACAGCCAGAGCCGTGTCGCCCAGCATGGTCTCCGGGCGGGTCGTGGCGATTTCGATCGAGCCGCTGCCGTCGGCCAGCGGATATCGATAATGGTACATTCGCCCTTCGATCTCATGGTGTTCGACCTCGTCATCCGAGATCGCCGTGCCGCAGGACCAGCACCAGTTGACCAGGTAGTTGCCCTTGTATATCAGTCCCTTCTCGTAGAGGCTGACGAACACCTCCCGGACGGCCCGGGAAAGCCCTTCGTCGAGGGTAAAACGTTCGCGCTGCCAGTCGCAGGAGGAGCCGATCTTCTGCAGCTGCTTCACGATGATGTCGTGGTGT
Organism: Spirochaetales bacterium; assembly: GCA_016935715.1. Taxonomy (GTDB): domain Bacteria; phylum Spirochaetota; class Spirochaetia; order SZUA-6; family DRHE01; genus JAFGQJ01. The sequence continues at coordinate 4,997 of JAFGQJ010000116.1, read as the reverse complement.
CTGTTGGCCACCTCCCAGGTCTCCTCGATGAACTTTTCCCGGCCGATCTGCTCCTTGGAGGTGCCCTGCTGCCGCAGCTGCTTTTCGACCACGGCCTGGGTGGCGATCCCGGCATGATCCGAGCCTGGCAGCCAGAGGGTAGGCTGACCGATCATCCGATGGTATCGAATCAGGACATCCTGAAGGCTGTTGTTCAACCCGTGTCCCATATGCAGGACCCCGGTGACGTTCGGGGGCGGGATTACGATCACGTAGGGTTTGCGCTTGCCGTCCCCTGCGGGAGCGAAGAGGTTGTTGTCCAGCCAGTACCTATAGAGGCGGTCTTCGAAACTCCTGGGGTCGTATGCGGTGGGTAGCTCAATGGCCTTCATCATGGGCGGACATTTTACAGCAAATTGCGGGACGTGGCAACAAAGGTGGAATTTGAGAATCCTGAGCCGCCAAAGCCAAAGCCCGTAATGACTTGCAATGAAGCAACCGCAATTGTATATTCCCTGTAGACCGAATCTCGAGCGCCAGGAGGATGGACTATGGCTGAATGGTTTCCACTGAGTGAAGTAGAAGGCCCCCACAAGGGTCACGGCAAGCATCTGTGCGTCGCTCACGTCATGAACTATATCCAGACGAATCTCTCGGACTACAAGGAGCTGGTTCGAAACGGTAAGTACGTCTGCAAGCAGTGCGGCCGCGTGGCAGCCAGCGCTGACTCCCTCTGCGATCCGGATCCCCTGTGATCGAGACCGCGAGCTTAGCGGTGCAGGCTTCTTAGACACACCGGATTCAGTTTTTCGTCAGAGTGGGAATGAACGAAACGAACAAGCTGCTCGACAAACCGACGATGAAGCGCTTCCCCAAGGTGGAGCTGCACAGACACCTGGAGGGAACCTTTCCCGTCGAGAAGCTGTACCAGCTCTCGCTGAAGAACAAACTCGAGAGGCCCCGTGAGCTCGAGGCATTCAAGAAAGAGGTGCAATTCCCTAAGGACTCGAGCCCGGATTTTCTCACGTTTCTGGCCAAGTTTCACAATGACTGGTATCAATCACTGGATGATGTGTACTTCATTACCTACCATTCGGTAAAAGGACTCGTGGATGACGGCCTGTACTACTGCGAGCTGCGGTTCTCCCCGGAGCACTTTGCCCTGGAGAATGATTTCGACCGGGCCGAGATCACCAGGCTGATCGTTCGAGCCGGCAATGAGGCAGCGGATGAAGTCGGCCTGACAATCCGCTACCTGTTGAGCTTCAACCGCAGCAAGCAGACCAGCGCCGAGATGATCGAGCTGTACGACCGCTTGAAGCGACTGGAGATACCGGAGATCGTGGGGATCGACCTGACCGGAGACGAGATCAATTATCCCCCCGAGAAGTTCCGGGATTTTTTCGCCCTGATCGAATCCGACGGACTCTACAAATCGACGATTCATGCCGGAGAGGTCACCCCCTCCGAGCAGATCTGGGAGGCCATACGCAACCTGCACGCCGCCCGGATCGGCCACGGCACCAGTACGATCGATGATCCCCCCCTCCAGGAGTTCCTCAAGCAGTCCGGCATCGCTCTGGAGCTGTGCATCACGTCCAACTACCAGACCGGTTCATGGGAGGATGAGCGCAATCATCCGGTCGGGGCGTTGTACCGCAAGGGGGTGCCGGTCACTCTGAACTCGGACGATCCGTTCATCCAGAATACCGACCTCACGGACGACTACATCAAAGCCGTAGAATACTTTGATTTCCGGCTTCAGGATCTCGTCAAATTGAACATGAATGCAATCGACGCCAGCTTTCTCCCCGGGCGGCTGCGGGAGGATCTGCGAAAAGCTTATCTCGAAAAGGTCGAGGAGTTCAAACAGAGCTACGGCCTCGGAGGTGCGGGATGATCGTACGCGTTGTCGATGTTTACGTGAACCGGCAGAATATAGAGGACTTCAAGCGGATCACGGTGGAGAACAGGCAGGGATCGATACGGGAACCGGGGGTCCTGCGTTTCGACGTTCTGCAATCCGAGTCCGATCCGGATCACTTCATTCTGTACGAGGTGTACCGGGATGAGCAGGCAACCCTGGACCACAAGGAGACGGAGCACTACCGGAGGTGGCGGGAGGCGGCCGAGCCCATGATGGCGCGGGGGAGGCAGAGCACAGCCTGCGCTCCGGTAGCACCGACCGGGCCGGGGGAGTGGTAGATGTTCCTGTACATCTTTCGCCACGGGGATGCCAGACCCAAGAGCGAAGATCCCGAGCGGGGGCTCAGCGATCGCGGCAGGGAGGATGTGGCCGCAGTCTGCAGGGTTTTTTCCGGAATCGGCCCGCAGGTCGATGCGATCTGGCACAGCGGAAAAACCCGGGCCGAGCAAACCGCAGCCATGCTGGCCGCCAGCCTGCAGATCGAGGGGCGCCTGCACCAGCAGGAAGGCCTGAATCCCAATGATCCGGCAGCCCCCGTTGCCGGGCAGGTGGAGCGCCTGCAGTCGAATCTGGTGATCGTGGGGCATCTTCCCCAGCTCGGCAGGCTGATCTCCGTTTTGCTCCTGGGCAGCGAAAGGGATCTGCTCGATCTTCCCTCCGCCGGCCTGGTGTGCCTGGAACGTACCGCGGATTCCTGGCTGATCAACTGGTTTCTGACCCCTGAGCTCTGCTGAAATCACATATTGAAATAATATTATTGATATAATACTCAAATTGTGTTATTTTTCGGCTATGATCGATTTCGCCGGCAGGCTGAAAGATCTGCGCACCACCGCGGGTCTGCGCCAGAAGGATCTGGCCGAAGCGCTGGGGGTGGCGCAGACCACGATCGCCAATTATGAACAGGGCGCTCGTTTCCCCGATGAAAAGAACCTGCGCCGGCTCGCGGATCACTTCGACGTTTCCCTGGATTATCTGATGGGCAGGACCGACGTGAATCTCGCGGCCCGGGACGTGCAATACCCCGGCGGTTACTTCCGGGAAGAGCAGGAATCTCTCTCTCCCATGAGTCCGATGGCAAAACAGTACCTCGATCTTCTCCTGGCGGGCAAGCGGGAGGAGGCCAGCCGCCTGATCCACGAGGCCGTGGCCGGGGGAACGGATGTAGGGGAGATCTACGGAGATGTGTTCGAGCGCACGTTGCAAGAGGTGGGGCTGATGTGGATGCAGAACAGGCTGGATGTCGCCATGGAGCACTACTTCTCCGCCTCCACCCAGCTGATCATGTCGCAGCTTTACCCCCACATCACCGCCTCCGCCCGGGAGAAGAAAACAACCGTGTGCCTGGTCATGGCCGTCTGCGGCGAGTTCCACGATATCGGCGCCCGGATGGTGGCCGATTTCATGGAGATGGACGGCTGGAAGACCTTCTTCCTGGGCAACAATCTCTGCAGCGAGCACATCATCAAGGCAGCAGCGGACCACGGGCCGCAGGTGCTGGCCCTCTCGGCAACGATGTTCTTCAACGTGGAAGAGCTCGCCCGATCGGTTCGGGCGATCCGCGGCGTCGAGGCTTTGAACGATCTGGTCATCCTGGTCGGAGGGCGGCCCTTCAACCAGAATCCGAATCTGTGGAAGCAGGTCGGCGCGGACGGTTTTGCCCGCAGCCCCGCGGAGGCGGTGAAGCTGGCCAATAGTCTGGTCGAAACGCCGGCAGATTCACCTCGTGTCCCATCCCATTAGGAAGCTCTATCGGCCCGAGCTCTTCCAGGGCGATCGGCGCCTGGGGAAACCCTCCCCCTATTTCGAAGGCTGGTATTTCAAAGTCGTCTTTCCGGATTGCCCTGGGGGACAACCGGTTCTCTCTCCGCGCGATGGAAGTCGAGCTCGATGGTTTGCGGGCCAGCCTGAAGATCGGGAACACCTTTCACTGGCCGTCGACGCTTCTGTCGTCGAGCTCCGTAGAGCTACGGGCGGATAGAGGCGACCTGTCTCTGCGGATACGAGCCAGCCGGGAAGCGGGGGTGCAACTGGTCTCTCCCGTGCGGGGAGAGATGCGGGGCAGGATCGAGGAGACTCTCGGTTCCCGGATCACTCGGCCATGAGGGCGTTGATCCGCCGCAGGTAGCCGTCCATGTCGAACTTTCGTCGCAGCCCGCTGTCTGTCATGTAGCGGACCTTGCCGAAGACGGGGCGTTCGCCCCACGGCCGGTCGTGCCTGCCGAAGCACCAGGCCACGCCGGCGTAGGAGTTGGGATCCCTCCCGTCGAGGAAGTAGCGGTTGTTCAGATGCAGGGCCGTTTCGAAGGCCCGCTCCGGGGTTTCGCTCCACTCCAGGATCTTCTTGCCCCAGTACATGCGCATGTAGCCGTGCATTGTCCCAGTCAGGCGCATCTCCTCCATGGCCGCATTCCAGTACGGATCGTGGGTGCCGGCCTCCTCCAGCTGCTCTCGCGTGTACAGATGGGGGCGTTCGTCCCGGGCGTGCTCCTGCAGGGTCCGCCTGGCCCACTCCGGAAGCCCGGCGTAGCTGTGGTAGCTCTTCTCGTAGTACACGAAGTTGAAGGCCAGCTCCCGGCGGACGATCAGCTCCTCGAGAAACGCCGCTTTTGCCTCTTCCGCCACGACCGGCGCGGCTTTCACGGCCAGGGCCACGGTCAGCGGGCTGATCTGCCCGAAGTGCAGGTACGGGCTCAAGCCGGACTGGTGGTCCTGACCGGGGTCGTTGCGCAGGTCGTGGTAGTGGCGGAGGGAGTTTTCGCAGAAGTGATGCAGGCGGCTGAGCGCCCGTGCGCCGCCACCCCCGATGCCGGCGACCGGCTGCACCGATCGGTCGAGATCCAGTCCGCTGAGAAGCTCGTGGTCCGGCCGGATCGCCCCCTCGACCCGTACGCCCAGAGAGCCCCTGCGGGGCGGGCTGAGAGGTTCGGCGGGCAGGAGGAAGCGGTCCCGTATCTTGTGGATCTTGCGCCGGATGGTGGCGGCGGACCACTCGCTCTTATCTGAAACCTCCTGGATCGGCAGCACCAGGTCCCCTTCGACCTGCCACACCCCGCAGGGCGCCCGCCGGGCCACCGAGGCTCTCCAGCGG
>JAFGQJ010000115.1 GCA_016935715.1 Spirochaetales bacterium | reverse complement strand
TCCAGCCCCGGGAACTGTGCCCGTGACTCCACTGCCGCCAGATCATCTTCGGGAAGCAGACAGCGATCCTTGGCCCGGGCGATCCAGACTGCCAGGCTCTTCAGCCGATTCTGCGGGAGCCGCTCTCCCTCCAGCTCCTCCTGCACGACGTGCCTGAGCAGCGAAAAGGAATCCTCCTCGTCGCAGATCGTAAACCCCCTGGGGATTCCGATCTCCTGCCCGTAGCGGCGCAGCAGCCAGGCCCCGAAGGCGTGAAAGGTCTTGACCATGACCTGCGCCCCGGTGGGCGTCAGGGAGCGAACACGCTCGCGCATTTCGTCGGCGGCTTTGTTGGTGAAGGCCACGGCCAGGATCGAGGCCGGATCCAGACCGCCGCTGTCGATCAGGTGGGCGATCTTTGTGGTGATCACCCGGGTTTTCCCGCTTCCCGCTCCGGCCAGGATGAGCAGAGGCCGACCCGTGTGAAGCACCGCCTCCCGCTGCCGAGGATTCAGTGCCGCCAGATAGCGGTCGCTGTCAGGCAAGGGAGGCCTCCAGATCGATACCCGCACGCCGCTCGATCCGCACCGGGTAGATCCTGCCCGGCTCGAGCGTATCAGCTTTGACCACCACCAGACCGTCCACCTCGGGAGCCTGCAGATAGGCACGCCCCAGGTACAGCCGTTTCCCCTGGACGGGCTCCTCCACCAGGACATCGAGGGTTCGACCCACCTGCCGGTCCAGCCGCGATTCGCTGATCGCAATCTGAGCCTGCTCGACCACGCGCTTGCGTGCCTCCGCCACCTTCCTGCCCACCCGTGCCGGCAGCCCGTACGCGGGGGTTCCCTCTTCCCTGGAGTAGACGAAGACCCCCACCCAATCCAGGGAGCACTCGCGCTGGAAGGAGAGAAGCGTCTCCATGTCCTCGTCGCTCTCGCCGGGAAACCCCACCAGAAAGGTCGAGCGGATCACCGCCCGGGGGATGCGATTGCGTATGCCCTCGACCAGGGCTGCGTACGTGCGCGCCGAACCGCTTCTGCCCATCCTGGACAGCACGGGTTTGCTGGCGTGCTGGAAGGGGATGTCGAAGTAGGGCAGCAGCCTCGAATCAGAGACGGCCAGATCGAGCAGATCCCAGGGGAAATGATCGGGATGAAGATACAGCAGCCGCAGCCAGAACTCCCCCTCGAGCCCCAGGACAGACTCCACCAGCTTCGTCAGCTCCCGTGTGCCCCGGTCCCGCCCGTAGGAGGCCAGATCCTGGGCGATGAGCACGATCTCGACGACGCCGCGGCCGAGCAACTCCTCGATCTCCTCCAGGATCTCATCCGACCTCCTGCTGACCAGCTCCCCCCGGATCAGGGGGATCGCGCAGTAGCTGCAGTGATTCGAGCAGCCCTCTGCCACCTTCACGTAGGCGCTGCCGGGGAATGAGAGAAAGCGTCTGCGGGACGTCACGAGATCCTTACCGCTTGCACCTGCGCCGCTTGAGCCTTCTTCGGCCTCACCCTGGACACCGCTCGACACCAGCTGCCAGAGCGACTGGCGGTCGTCCAGCCCCACGAAACCGTCTATCTCCTCCATCTCCCTCTGCAACTCGGCTCCGTAACGCTGAACCAGGCAGCCCAGCATGATCACCTTCTTGTCCGGAAACCGGTTCTTGAGGGACAGAGAGGTCTGGATCGACTGCTCTTTGGCGCTGGTGATGAATCCGCAGGTGTTGACGATGATGATCTCGGCCTCTCCCGGGCTCCCGACCCAGCGCAGACCTCTGGCCTCCAGGCCCGCGATCAGGTACTCGGAGTCGACCTGGTTCTTGGCACAGCCGAGGCTCTCGATGAAGAATGTCATGGGAGTGAAAGACTATTCTCTGGTAATCACTTCCAGGGTGTACTGCCCGCCGGTCTCCTCCCGCCTCCAGCGCACCTGCTTGGTAGTGACAGCGCCGGGGCGGCCCGCTTCCAGCTCCCGTCCGGCCACCATCAGCCGCACGACCCCCGCGTTGGAGATCCACAGCTGGACTTCGTTCCTGGCATCCAGGGAGAAGCTCTCCCCCTTGTGGAAAAAACGTTCCTCCCGGATGTCGTTGTCCACGACATAGCGGAACAGGCAGTACCCGCGAAAGGATACGGTGACCCTGAACGGTGAAGGACCGGCGGCAGTGATGATGGGCATTGTCCCGGCGGCGGAACCCGCCGACACAGCCGCCGGTGTGGCTGCCGGTGCTGCTGCCGGTCCGGCCGCCGGCTCCGCTTCCCCTGCTGCGGCTTCGCCCCCTGCCGCGGGCGCTTCAGCCGCGGTCGCCGAACGGCCCGCCGTCTCCTGGCCCGCCCCAGCCGATGACGCCTGCCCCTGCCCCGCCGATACGCCCTGTCCGCCTTCGGCGCCCGCGGCCACCTGCGGTTCGGTGGCTTTCGTAATCTTGTACAGGCTCAGGTTCGCCCGTTTTGCCACACCCGTGGCGTCGATGTCATTGAGCAGGATGCGAAGATCGTTGCGCCCGTCGCCGTTGACATCCAGCTGCCTGTCCTGGCCCACCGTCATGTCCAGGGTGCCCCCGGGAACCCTTACGGTCAGTGTGCGGTCGATGTTGACGAGCTGCAGGGGGTAGGTATTGCCGTTCAACGGGAAGCCGATGGTATCGTTGAGATTGAACCAGCGGGTCATTGCCTCTTCCTGGAAAACAACCTGCTGGCTTTCAGCCGGTGAGGCGGATTCCTGCACGGCTTCGGCCTGAGGGCGCGGCCGCTGGGGAGAAGCAATAACATAGCGGTACAGCAGGTACCCGCCTGCCCCGAGCACGGCCAGGACGATCACCGCCAGAACGAGAATCCTGGATAGCCCTCTGGGTCGGACCGGTTCGAGCAGCTCGGTCATCGGGAGGGGCTGCTCCTGAATCTGGATATTCTTGTACAGGTTGACGATCTCTTCCGGATTGAGGGACAGGTATTCGGCGTAATTGCGCAGGAAGCCGATGATGTACGTTTCCCCCGGGATCGTCGCAAAATTCTCCTGTTCCAGGGCTTCCAGATACTGCTTCGAGATATGGGTGTCCCGTGCTACCTGCTCGATCGAGAAATTGTGCTGCTCCCGCGTCTCTCTGAGTTTTTGGCCAACAGATTCCATCTAGTCTTCCGCCTCGAAGAGGAAATCATTGTAAACGTTCGCGTAGGGGGGCGAATCGTATTCAAAGCGCGTGTCCGGTATGTTCTGATTGACCACGATATCGGTCAGATCAAGCACGAACTCCTCGTAGCCGATGGTAACTCCCGTGATCCTCCGGATCAAGCCGGTCCTCCCCACCGCAAGGATGATCTGGCGAAATCCCTCCGCAGTGGAGCGGCTCTCCAGTTTCAGCTTGCGCACCTGTTCATCCGACTGCTCATCCAGGGGGATAAACCCCGGACCGCTGAGGTAGGCGACCCCGTAGTTCTTCTTGAGGATATGAAGCCCCTGTTCGGAAGCCATGCTGGCCAGCGCCGCCTGGCTTCTTCGCCGCAGCCGCTGTACAAGGATCACCTCGTAGCGGGGAATATAGATGGTCAACTCCTCGCCGTTGGTCACCAGGACCTGTTCCTCCGGGTCCGTGAAATCGATGCGCAGCAGATTCGGATTCTTGTAGTACAGCTTGCCGCTCATGACCGTCTCTTCCTGGGTGATGGAGATGGTCGCAGTATAATCCTGGATCTTGCCGTAGCGGGCGGAGATCTCGTCGAAATAATTCTCCGCCGTCTGAATCTCCTGGGCGGAGGAATAGCCCGCGGCGCAGAGGAAGAGGATCACTGTTATATAGAAAAAAGATGATGAATGTCTCAATCTAATCGCTCGCTCCCATCTTACTGAAACTCACTCGTTTGTCAAGGCGAACCGGAAGGCTGCTTGATGGTTGTTTGAACGGAGGGGCTAGTGCTCTTCCACGAACTGCAGCAGCAGATACTTCAGAGAATCCTCATTCAGGCGCAGACGGCTGTTGCAATGGGGGCACATCAACCTTCCATCTTCAACGCGCTGCGAGGCGCAGGCGATGCAGTAGACCCTATGGCAGTTCTCGCATCTTCCCGCCGGCGCCTCCCCCGGCGGCTCTCCCCGGATCGTGAAGGCCGGCTGGGGCGGGAGCTGCTTTGGAACCGACCACTTGCGGCCGCAGGCCGAGCACTCCAGGACCTGTTCGAAACGTTCCCGGAAACGATCCTGAAGAGCCCCGCATCGCGGCGGTGGATCTTCCCAGCTCGCGACTTCGGCGAGCAGCTCCCCGGCCAGCTCCGCCTTGCCCGTGTCGATGTACAGAGACAGCAGGTTGAGCTTGATCTCCCGGTTGTCCTGCTCGAGCTTCAAGCCCTCCAGATAGGCGAGCCGGGCGCGCTCGAGCTCCCCCGTCACAACTGCCAGATTACCGGTAAGGTTGTACAGAGCGGCGCTTTCCCGCTCTTCCAGCAGCCTGTTCAGCAGTTCCTCCGCCCGCATGATCATGTCCAGCTCTA
>JAFGQJ010000114.1 GCA_016935715.1 Spirochaetales bacterium | reverse complement strand
TTTCGTGCCGGCGGGGTAAAGTGGAAGGATCATGGATGTTCTGGTCATCGACGACGAATCCTCCGTCGGAACGCTGCTTCGCTTCAATCTCCGGCAGAAGGGATTCGAGGTGGAGACCGCCGCAAGCGCGGCCGAAGGGTACGCGAAAGCTCGAGCCAAACGCTTCGATTTGATCATCCTGGACGTTGCCCTGCCGGGAGTCGACGGGATCGAAGCCTGCTCGCTGCTGAAGAATCTGGAGGACTACGAAGATACCCCGATCATCATGATCTCCTCCCGCTCCGACTCGGTTACCATCGACAAGGCCAGGCGGGCCGGCGCCGCCGACTACCTGGTGAAACCCTTCACCTTCGAACAGCTCCTGGACAGGATGGAGGATCAGCTCTCTCGTCCCTACGTCGTCTGAACCTGTCCTGCTTCGGCGCAGCCGCTGTCGCAGCGGATCGCAAGACCCTACTTCACGATCAGATAGCCGATACCCCGGACCGAGCGGATGCACGGAGGGCTGTCTGGAAACAGGGTTCGCAGCTTCCTGCGAAGGGAGGCGATGTGCATGTCCGCCACTCGGCTTTTCGAAGCCCCGGCTCTCCCCCAGATACCGTAGTACAGAGCCTCCCGGGACACCGGCTCTCCCCTGTTCGCAGCCAGCATGCGGAGAATGCTGCGCTCCTGTGCGTTCAGTGTACAGCTCCCGGCAGGCGAGCTCAGCTCCAGGCTGCGGATGTCGAATCTGCCCCATGAGAAGCTCATGGACTCCTCCCTGGCTTTGCAGAGCTTTCGGACCCGCCACTCCAGCTCCTGCGGGCTCCACGGCTGTTTGAGATAGTCGCTGCAGCCGGCCAGGTAACATCCCGGCAGCAGCTCCGCGGCTCCGAAACAGATCAGGGCGCAGCCGAATGCGGTTAGACGGTTGATCGCCTCGGTTCGCGGGAAAACCGGATCCAACAGCAGGGAAGCCGGGATCAAAGCGGCGTCGAACCCACTGCGCAGCAGCAACCCCGGCGAGGGAGTGATCGAGACCAGGGGATTTTTTCGGAAATATTGAGCCAAACGCTCGATGAGCAGCTGGTCCCGGCTGACCAGCAGAACCGAGAGGGGGGACCCGCTATCCCTGTTCTTTTTCGTTTCTATCGGTCTTGTCTTCCAGCCGGGCCATCTTGGCCTTGAGGTCTTCCAGCAGTTTGTCGGCGGAAGATTCGGAAGCCTCCAGGGCCTTAAACTGCCGCTCCAAAGTATCTTCGCTTCCCGAGGCTTCGATCTCCCGCATGGCGTCGACCTCCGCCTCGATCTGCTCGACCCGTTCGCTCATCCGATCGAACACCTCGAAGGCGGATGTATCGGCCATGTTGCCCATCGTCTGCTGCATCCTCTTCTGCGCTTCCGCCCGCTTCGCTCTGGCGATGAGCAGATTCTTCTTCCGCTGGGCTTCTTCGATCTTCTGCTGCAGCTGACGCAGAGCACCCTTCAACTGCTCTACGGACTCGTGCTGAGCCTGCCACTGACCCTGATACTGGCGGGCGGTATTATCGTAGTCCTGCTTGCGCAGCAGCGCTTCCTTGGCCATCTCATCCTGCCCGGCCTTCACGGCCAGCATGGCTTTCCGCTCCCATTCGGCGGCCTGGTCCCGGTTCGTCGCCATCTGGCGCTCCAGTTTCTTCTCGTCTGCGATCGCGGCAGCCACGGTCTTTTTCGATTCGATCAGTTGCTCGTTCATCTCCACGATCAGCTGGTTGAGCATCTTTTCAGGGTTCTCCGCCCTGCTGATCATATCGTTGATATTGGACTTGACGGCCCGTTTGAAACGGCTAAACAGCCCCATAGCTCACCCTCCCCTAACTCTTCTCACGATACCGGCCGAGAAGCTTGTAATGCTGGGCCAGAGCCAACCCGATCGCTTCGAAGGATGACCTCAGCTCCTCCAAATCCAGGGTTTCCAGTTCCAAAGTATCGATCAGGATCACGTGATCCCCTTCCAGAGCATAGGCGCCGTGGATCAGGTCCTCGGCGTTCAGACGCAGCAGTTCTTCGTACAGTGATTCGCGACCGCTGTCCGGGGTCTCCATCACCTTGACCCGCACAATCAAAAGCGGTTCGCTGACCATGGCCACGATGTTCTTCAGACCCTTCTCCTCGTCATTGATCAGGAAGGTCCCGTCTCCGACCTCCTCGTACGACAGACCGAGATTCAACAGGTACGAACGGATCTTGTCCTCACCACCCATCTCTATCTCCTCTTTCCTGGGGGGATGCCATACTCATGTTCACGATCCAGATATGATCTTTACGCAAAAAAGAAGGTTAGCCCAGCAGCACCTGACCGGCATTGTCAATTGCCAAAATAGTCTTGCACTCGGAACAACGGAATCGCCCGGACTTGGTGGCCTTGAGTTTCTTGCTGCAGATCGGACATTTGAAGATCTTGGGAAATGGACCGGCCTGGGCACCTTCTCCCTTCTGGGCAAAGAAGGCGACCGCTTCTTCGAGATTTTCCTTGATGTTGAAGAACTGGGAAAAACCCAGCAGCTGGAAGACCTCATACACCTTCGGCTGGATCTCCAGAAGAACCAGATCGCCGCCTCTGGGTTTGACGGCCTTCAAGAAAGAGGTAAAGGAACCGATGCCCGTGCTGGACACGTAGTTCAGACCGGCGCAGTGGAAAATCAACCGGGTGAAGCCTGATTCGATGGTCTTGGAAACACGCTTCTGGAAGTAGTTGGAGTTGTATGTGTCGATATAGCCCGTCAGGTAGAGAACCAGGCAGCCGGCGACCTCGTCGACCTTCTGCAGTCTTACCTTCAGGCTGTCGTCTTTTTCGTCGTCAAATCCCGGTACGATATCGTTATTCATCATTGCTGGACTACCACCGTATTAAACCTAATATTATACAGATGTTGATTCTCTTGTCAAACCGTTCATACCGATATTATTGGTCCCTTGCTCTTCGTTTCAACCCCTTCTTCCAGTTTTCGAATATATCTCACTATCTAGTAATTTCAGAGCCTTTCTTCTATTATCGCTCAATGTATCGGTCCGACACGCCGTATTGACAACGCCATTCGGAAAAAAAGAAGATATCGTCAAATGACCCCTGCAGATATTCGAATTGTCCTGGTTCGGCCGAAAGAGGACAGAAACATAGGGTCGGTGTGCCGGGCCATGAAGACCATGGGTTTCGCCGCTCTGCGCATCGTGGGACGGCAGACCATCGATCGCCGCGAAGCGGCGGCAACGGCGGTTCACGCCGTCGACGTGCTGGATGGAGCGGTTCGCTGCCGATCGCTGGCCCAGGCCGTTGAGGATTCGGTGCTCGTGGCCGGTGTCAGCCGCCGCAGGGGGAAATGGCGCAAATACTTCGCTCTTACCCCCGAGCAGCTTGCAGAGCGCGTCGCGGCCGTCGAATCGGGGACCTGCACGCTGGTGTTCGGCAACGAGGCATCCGGATTGAATATCAAAGAACTGTCACACTGCCACCTCGCCGTTCGCATCCCCAGCTCACCCCTGTTTCCCTCTCTCAACCTGTCTCATGCGGTGCAGATTGTAACCTATCAGCTCTTCCGCCGCCTGAACGAAATGCAGGAAACCGACACGTTTCATCCGATATCCGGCGACGGCCTGGATGCACTCGTTTCCCTCATGATTGCCTCACTTTCGAACATCGGCTTCTTCACCCAGGGAGATCCGCAGGAGATGGCGGTATTCTTGAGGGACGTTCTGGCCCGGGCGACCCTGGAGCAAAGGGAGGCCGAGCGGCTGGCCCGGATCTTCCGGAAGATCAGCGGGCTGATCGCCGGCAGCGGGATCGAACCTTGACCTCGGCCAGCAGAAGCATCTAAACTTCTCGGTATGAAACGATCGATTGGCGTTGCCCTTGTTCTGATGCTGTGTGCTCCGATTGTCTTTTCGATAGACGCCGGGCAGTTCGACGCGGCGGCGGATTTCTCGGTCACCATCAAGACATTGAGCCAGCTCGACGAAGCGGCGGCAAAGGCCTACGGCCTGATGGATCGCTTTATTCTGCTGGACGGCACGGTCACCAATATTGAGGTCCTGGACGGCAACGAGGAAAATTACCTGGTTCAGGTGGAGCTGGTTTCCGGAGAGTGGATAGGTCTGGATGAGGTTCGAAGCTACTCCTGCTGGATCCGGTTTTCCGGGCCTCGCTTTGTCGACGTGTTTCCCGCCCGCGTGCCCCGCAACCCTCCGCCCGGAGTGATCGGGGCGAACGACTACATCCTGGTCGCCGCCATACCGCTGCAAACGGTGCAGATCGCAGAAGGTCAGACCGCCTGGATCCTGCAGGGGATCCACGCCCGTCTGCTGCGCTAGCCTCTGCGGTTCCTCGAACCGCCATACAACAGCCCTGCCCGCAACGCTTCAGAAAAACTGGATGTGCCGGGCCATTATCTCATCCCCTTCGCAGAGCACCGTAGCACGCTCGATCACATTTCGCAGCTCCCTGATATTGCCGGGCCAGGAATGGGTCAACAGCTTGTTCACGGCCTGGGGATGGATTCGCAGCTGCGGCTGCCGCTGGCTCAGGAAATGTGCGCAGAGCAGAGTTACATCCCCGTCCCTGCAGCGCAGGGGCGGGACGGAGAGAAGCAGAACGTTGATCCGGTAGTAAAGATCCTTCCGGAAGCGGCCCGCCTCCACCTCCTTCTTGAGATTGCGGTTGGTGGCGGCGAGGACCCGGATGTTCAGGGGGATCGTCCTGGTTCCGCCGACCCGACTGATCTGCTTGAACTCCAGCACCCTGAGCAATGTGGCCTGAGCCTTGGGCGGGAGTTCCCCGATCTCATCGAGAAAAATCGTCCCCCCATCGGCGCGTTCGAAGCACCCGGCCCGGCTGACGGCGTCCGTGTAGGCGCCCTTTTCACTTCCAAACAACTCGGCTTCCACCAGGGTCTCCGGGATGGCCCCGCAGTTGACCGCTTCGAAAGGCCCCTCTCTCCGGGCAGAGAGCCGATGAATCGCTTCGGCAACCAGCTCCTTTCCCGTGCCGCTCTCCCCCTGGATCAGGACCGGCGAGTCTCCCGCGGCGAAACGGCCGATCAGGGTTTTCAGCTCCTTGAGCGACCTGCTCTCCCCGATCAGTTTTCCCATGACCTGCGGATCCCCGCCCGCCATGCCCTGCAGATAGGCGCGGCGAAGAGCGGCATTCTCCACGGCCCGGCGGATCGTTCCCTCCAGCTCCTCGAGGACGTAGGGCTTGAGGATGTAGTCGTAGGCGCCGCCGCGGATGGCCCGTTTGACGAACTCGACGTCTCCGTAGGCGGTGAGCATGATCACCGGGGGAGCGTCGGGGAGAGCCAGGATCTCATCCAGCACGTCCAGGCCGCTTTGGTCGGGCAGGTTGATATCCAGGAGCACCGCGTCGGGGTCCGTCCTGGCCAGCACCTCCATCCCCTCGGCGGCGGTGAGGGCGGAGACGACGCTGTAGTGCTCCTGCAGCACCATGCACAGGGTCTTCTGGGCCTGGGGATCGTCGTCGATGAACAGGATCCGGATCATGGCTGCACCGTACATGGTACGGCAATTGGCAAGCCGCCGCAAGCAATGAAAAAAAACCTTCATTGTGATACGTTTGAGTACGAGCATTGAATGGATTCACTTATGAAAGTCGGAGTTTCGGCAGCACCCCTGATATTGCTCGTCCTGGTGCTGACCGGGTGCGGGCTCTCGCCCACGGCGTCCGATGAGGGCTGGTACACCGTCACGGTTTCGGTGCTGGGAACCGCCTATTCCGACGTGGTCATCACGGTGCAGACCGACCTGGAGGGGACGTTCACCGATACTCTGGCTCCCGCCTCTCTGCCCTGGGAGTACCACCAGTTCAGCTTTCAGGATGACTACTCGATCCAGGTCAGTGCCGCGCAATTCGCCAGCACCTCCGATTCAACCTCGGCAAACAGCGTCCCTGTCAGTGCCGGCGGCCTGACCCTGTATCGGGTCACCGATTCCTCCGCATCATTTGCCACCGACGCGGACAGCCGGGATGTCATCGTCAACGACGATCCGGGTGCAGCCGGCGCTTCCGCAAGGGTCTGCTGCGTGATAGATGCCCAGAATCTCTACATCTACGGGGACGGCTCCGATCAAAACATCTTTGATCCGGCATCGTACCCCGCTCCCGTACCCTATACGGTGTACAAGTCCCACGAGATCTGGCTGCGGACGATCGTCACCGACAGCGACAACAATCAATCCGAAACGTTTTACTACCAGAATGATTCAGTCATAGACCTGCAGGCAGGCGGCTGAACCGCGCCCCCCTTGAGAAACCTTCGAGTCATCGGGTAGCATGGCAATCGATCATGGAGGCCGGTTCCACGTTCCGCAGCAGGTACGAGAAACGGGTGCTGCCCTACTATCGGGGCGGGGCTTTCGGAGAGTTCTCCGGAGCAGCGGGCCTCGCGATCCGCTTCGCCGCTTTCAAGAAAAAACACAGCCGCGGCGCTCTGCTCATCCTTCCCGGCAAGTCCGAGACCTACCTGAAGTACGCCGAGCTGTTCTACGACTTGAGGGATCTCCCCCTGGACCTGTACGCCATGGATCATCGCGGCATGGGCTTCTCCGAACGGCCCCTGGCGGATCCCCTGAAAACGCACGTGGAACGCTTCGACAACTACACGGAGGATCTTCACACCTTCCTGCAGACCGTGGTCGGAAGCCAGCGATACGAGCGCCTTCTCGTGCTCGGTCATTCCACCGGGGCCCTGATCGCAGCGTTGTACATGCAGCACCATCCCGGGACCTTCCGGGCAGGTGTGCTGTGCTCGCCCTTTTTCGCTCTTGGAGCCGGTCCGTTGCCGGACTTCGCACTCCTCGCCCTGGTTCGTCTGCTGGACATTCCCTGTCGGCGGGAGCGCTACGCACCGGGTCAGGGAAAGGTCGAACCCCCGGATTTCCAGGGCAACACGACAACCCACAGCCGTGAACGCTGGGCGCTCTGGGAGCGGGAAATCATCCCCGGCAACGCAGGGATCCGCTCGGCGGGGGTCACCAACCATTGGCTGCGGGAATGCCTGATCGCCGGACGGCGGGCAGTGCGGGGTGCGGCGGATATCGGGGTTCCACTGCTGCTGCTGCAGGCCGGAGAGGACACCACCGTCGGACTGGACGCCCAGGATCGCTTCTGCCGGCGCGCTCCCCGCTGCGAGAAGGTCCGGATTTCCGGAGCACGGCATGAAATCCTGATCGAAGAGGAGCGGATGCGTTCGCAGGCGATCGCGCGGCTCAGGAGTTTTCTGATCGCCCAGATCTGAAACAACCCCGCATTCCATGCCGCCCCGCGGCGCCCCCAGCCGGAGCTTGTCCAGCCCCAACGGCCGTGCTACTATGCTGGGCATGGATCAGGCCAAGTTCTTCGTCCGCTTTCTCGACAGGACCTTCATCACCAAGGTTCTCATCCTGGCCCTGCTGTATTCCCTGCTGCCCCTGGCCGAGATCTTCCTCATCATCTACCTGGGCGACCGGATCGGCAACTACTTCACCCTGGCCCTGGCCGCCTGCACCGGCCTGCTGGGCATGCTGTTCGCCCTCCGGGGATTCCAGAAAAATCTCTCCCTGCTCAAGGACAAGATCAAACAGGGGGTGTTCCCCACCGAGGAGTTCATCACACTGACCGGGATCTTCGCCGCGGGGATTCTGCTGCTCACCCCCGGATTCGTCACCGACCTGCTGGGATTTCTGCTGTTCGTTCCGGTGATCCGCAGCTCTCTGGGGCGTTTCATCATCCGCATAACGCGGGCCGACTTCAAAGAGCTCTACGAGTACCTCAAACTCTACGATTATTGAAATAT
>JAFGQJ010000113.1 GCA_016935715.1 Spirochaetales bacterium | reverse complement strand
GGCGATCGTTGCACGAAACATTCAGATTCTTGGTGCCATTCTCTGGGCGCGGCAAAACGACAAGCTCCGGTGAGAGCAGACTCGACCACGTAAAGCCTCGTAGTCGATTACTGCACTTCCTACTTCAAGTTGGGGGACAGGTGTGTTCACATGTCACTGGGATCCCCGATTTCTGCCAATTAGCTCATTGATCTCCCCTCATTACTGATGTAGAGCTGTCGCTGCAAGGATTGCTCTGCCTGACAGCCGGCAATTTTACCCGAACTCCCGGCGAAAATCGGCTTTTCGGTCAGACACTAACTACGACAAA
This sequence comes from Spirochaetales bacterium, assembly GCA_016935715.1. Classification (GTDB taxonomy): domain Bacteria; phylum Spirochaetota; class Spirochaetia; order SZUA-6; family DRHE01; genus JAFGQJ01. Next base: position 5,444 of record JAFGQJ010000113.1, on the reverse strand, counting down.
ACCAAGAAAGCCATACAGGAGATCGTAGATGTGCCCGACCGGCAGATTGATCTCTTCATCCGTTTTTTCTCCAAAACAACGGTCGACTCTAAGTATGGAAATGCGCGAGTCATTTCGATTTCCTGTCGGATGAAGAAATCGCTCTCATGGAACGGGCCATTCTGTATGCCTCCGGCAGTAGAACCTTGAACGATGGCTGATAAGTAATTGAAAGACTCTCAATCAAATTGAGACGGATCCGGCAGCCGCATTCAGTCCTTCCAGGTCGAAGTGCCGTGCATAGAAGTCGATGGATTGCTCTACACGCCCACGGACAAAGGCGGCAGCCGGTTCGGGAATGAGTCGAAAGCGGTCGACGTTTGCGTATAGGCGCTCGCGCGCCTTGCGCACGCTACCCTCGGCAAATGTGTAGTGCCCGCACACCCGCGTAATAAGCAGACGCATCGCCTGATCGGCCTGAACCCACTCTCGCGGTCGGGCCTTCAGCTCCGGGGTCAGCCATTTTTCCCACGGCGTGCCCGAGAAGGTCAGTTCCCGCATGTGGTCGGGCAACCCGGACAGCTCTGCCTGGCTGATCCAACCCTCGCGTGGCAGCTTGTCCTCGAGGGCTGCCAGGGCAAGCAGAGCGTCGGTTTCCACCAGCCCGAACTCCGGGGCAACATTCATGGCAGCAACGCCGAGCTGCGGATGCAACCGGCAGGAGGCGGCGCTCAAGTAGTCGCCGTTGTGCTCCTTGAGCCCTACGCCGAAGCGTTGTGCTGCTTCAACCAGTCGCGCGGTTGCCCTGCGGTCGAAGCGACCGACGTTGCGGTCCAGGCGTGTCAGCGTCCCTGTCTGGCCGACGATGCAGGTGGGCAGCGGCAGGCCGGCCTTACCGAGATCAGCGCAGGTTTGAGCGAGAAACGCCGTGAAGTCAGCTTCGGAGGTGATGCCGCCCTGGATGTCTTCAGCCCCGATCTCGTAGTCCACGGGAGGAAGGTTCCGGGAACGACGGAAATCTTCGCAGTGGGCGACCAACTCCAGGGTCCAGGCCACGAGCTGCTTGCGGTCAAAGGGATGCGGGCACTTGGTCGGGTCGATGTGCAGGTAGTTGAAGCCGCTGGACAGATCCTCTTCCAGCGAAAGACGCGCAAGCTCCATGGCCTGATCGACCGGCAGGCGCTCTGTGAGCTCGGCGTCCCGCTGCCAAGGCCCGCCGTGGTCGCGGCAGATGTACAGCGGACCCGAGTAGCCGATGCGGCGCTGCTTCTCGCGGATCAGGTCCACGAATCCCTCCTGGTCGATCCCGCCCAGCAGGTAGCCGCCCCCGAAGCGCCCGGCGTCCACCTGGTTGCGCGAGGCGATGAAGATAGGCGGGAAGCTGCGCCGCCGCGACACCTCCAGGGCCGCCTCCAGGACAGTCTCGGACACCGGACCTACTCCCAGCAGGGTGAACCTTCTGCCTGACCTGCGGGCCGTGTCCATGAGATCTTTGAGCAGGGGCTGCGGGGCTGTAGCCTCGATCATCGGGCTTTCCCGTCCGCCATGCAGACGCGTATCCACTTCTCGACTTCCTCGCGCACGGCCGCGCGCACGGGGACCATCACGTCCAGGGTGTAGGCGTTCTCTCCGCGGCGCTGGAGCTCCGCGCGTACCGCGTTCATGTAAGTGCAGTGAATGATCGTACCGACATTCACCTTGTTGATGCCGCGACGGATGGCCTGGCGGATCTCCTCTTCCGAGACGCCCGTTCCCCCATGCAGGACCAACGGCACGGACACGGCATGGTTGATTTCCTCCAGGCGGTCGAAGTGGATTTCGGGCTTGCCCTGATAGAAGCCGTGGGCCGTACCGATGCCCACGGCCAGGGTATCCACGCCGGTCTCATGCACGAATCTCACGGCTTCATCGACCTGAGCCAGGAAGTCCTCTCCGGTGTACATCCCCTCGACCCCGGCACCCTTGATCCGGCCGATCTCGCCTTCCACCAGCACCCCTCGCTCGTGGGCGTATTCGGCCACGGGAGCCACGATGGTGATGTTGTCCTCCAATGGCCTGGAGGAGGCGTCGATCATCACGGAGGGATAACCGTTGTCCACGGCGGCCCGGCAGATCTCGGCCCGGTTGGAGTGATCCAGGTGATGGATCAGGGGGATCGAAGCCCTGCGTATGGCGGCCGCGCCGATTGCGCCGCACAACTCGATGCCGATGTCCGTCACGACCCGTTGGTTCGAAGAGATGAAGACTGGGGAACGCATCTGCTCGGCTGCCTCCGTGATGGCCAGGAAGTCCCAGATGTCCGAGTAGTTGAACGCCGGTACGGCGAAGCCTTCAGAGTCAGCCCTCAGCAGGAGCTCCGTGAACCGTTCCCGCGGACTGGCAACTCTATTACTCATCAGTACGTGATTTCCTCCATGAAATCGACGGCCTCCTGGAGCGTGGGCACCCCGGCAGTAGCCCCTACCTGCCGGATGTTGAGGGCGGCCACCGCGCAGGCCAGATGCGCGCAGCGCCGCGGCTGCCAGCCGCGCAGCAGGCCGGCCAGGAAACCGGCTACGAAGGAATCCCCCGCACCGGTGGTGTCCACTACCAGACTGGAGTAGGCCTCCACCGCGAAGCCCGGACCCGCCTCGGGCAGCACGAAGCATCCGCGTTCGCCGAGCTTGATCACCACGTTGGAAACACCCCTCCCGCGGAGGAACGCGGCCATCTCGGCCGGCTCGTGCTCACCGGTGATGCGCTCGGCCTCCTTGACGCTGGGCATGAACCAGTCCAGGTGCGGCAGGCAGGGTGCGATCACCGACAGCCAGCGCCCGGTGGTGTCCCAGGTCACATCCATGCTGGTGAGCTTGCCGCGTGCACGGGCGGAGCGGAACAGGGCGGCGGCTCCCTCGCCATCCAGCAGCGGCAGCAGATAGGTACCGCCCACGTACACCGCGTCCGCCCCCTCCAACAGGCCGGGCTCCACGTCCTGTGGCCCGAGCAGATCATTGGCGCCGCCGTGGTAGAAGAAGCTGCGCTCCCCCTGGGAATTGATGGCCACGACCACGGTGCACGTACCGGCCCGGCCGGTCCGTCTCAGGCCGCGGTGATCGATGCCGGTCCGGTCCATAACCGAGACGAGGAAATCCCCCCAGTGGTCCTCGCCCACCTTGCCCACGAAGCTGACAGTGCAGCCCAATCGCTTCAGGGCCACAGCCACGTTCAGGCAGTCCCCTCCGCTCGCCAACTCGATGCGCTCGACCCGCCGGGTGTCGCCGGCGAAGTCGGTGCCCTCCACCGGGCGGACCAGGATGTCGGCAGCCACCTGGCCGACACACAGGACGTTCAGCCGGCTGCCTGCCCCCCGTTCTCCAGTCATGTCCAGGATTCCGATCGCTGATTATAGTTGCCCCAGCTGGCGGCGTCAAGGGCGGGCGCATTGATAGGGCGCATTGAGTGCCGCATGGGGCGGCTGAAAAGCATGCCCGACGACCTGAGACCCGAATTTTCTTGACCGCCGGATGGGCTCGTGGTATGCTGAGGCGCAATTCCCATTTATGAAGGAGGGAAAAATGAAAAAGGTTCTGAGTGTGGGGCTGCTCCTGCTCCTGGCCGGCGGACTGCTTTTCGCCGGGGGAAAGGCGGAGCCGGAGAAAGAGGAGCTGACCTTCGCGTACATGTCGGGCATTCTCGATCCTTTCATGCAGATGATCGAGAAGGGCGCCCAGGCCAAGTGCGACGAGCTGGGCGTGAAGCTGATGACCGCCGAGTACCCCAAGAAGTGGGGTGCCGAGATCCAGGTGCCTATCCTCGAAGCTATGACAGCCAGGGGCGGCTTCGACTTCCTGCTCGTAGTGCCTACCGCGCAAACGGCGCTGATCGCACCCCTGAAGAAGATCCACGACAAGGGTATCCCCATGATCACCTGCGATACCTACCTCGGTGACGGCGATTATTCGAAGCCTTCCGAGTACTCGTTTCCCCTGGCCTACATCGGCAGCGACAACGAGCAGGGCGGCTACGAGGTGGGCAAAAAGCTCTGCGAAATGATCGGCAAGCAGGGTAAAGTTTACCTCAACACCACCAACCCCGACGTCTCTTCGGTCGCGGGCCGGAAGGCCGGGTTCGAGCGGGCCCTGAAGGAGTACCCCAACGTAACGCTGGTCGGCTTCGACTACAACCTGGACAACCAGGAGACCGCCCAGAAACAGACTGCTGCCGTTCTGCAAGCCCACCCGGACCTCAAGGGCGTGTTCGGCACCAACCTGTTCAGTGCCCAGGGCGCTTACCGCGCCGTTGTGGCCGCCGGGCTCACGGGAGCCGTGAAGGTCGCCTCGTGGGACGCCGGCATGGACCAGATCCAGGCACTCGAGCGGGGTGAGATCGACTTCACCCTGGCTCAGAAGCCCTATGAAATCGGCTACCTGGCGGTGGAGTGGGGATACAAGTACCTCACCGAGGGCGTAGAGGTGCCCAAGGTCATCCGCCCGGGATTCTTCATCATCACCAAGGAGAACCTGAATACCCCCGAGGCTCAGGCCTCGATCTACAAGGTGGACTAGATCCCAGGGCGATCGCATGCACTGCAGGCGCAGGCGGCTTCACCGCCTGCGCCTGTCTCATCACCAGGCCACGAGCACTAGGAGGAATGGCCACGTGGCAGAGGCAAAAGCCGTACAGCCGGAGACCACAAGCCGACGGATACTGACATACCTGGGAGAGAGGTGGTCGGGCTTCTTCCTCATTGTCCTTCTGATTGTTTTCAGTTTCGTGGGGAAGAACTTCTTCGCGGTCAAGAACTTCTCCAATATCCTGTATTTCGCCACGATCTACCTGCTGCTGGCGGGGGGAGAGACCTTCGTCATCATCACGGGAGGAATCGACCTCTCCGTCGGATTCGTGATGGGCCTGGTCATGGTCGTGGCCGCCATCATCATGCGGGACATGCACGCCGCAGGAATACCGGATGTCTACTGTATGCTTGCCGGCTCCGCCGGCGGTCTCGTTGTTGGCATCTTTCCCGGGCTCATCAACGGACTGCTCGTGGCGCGGCTACGGGTGCCGCCGTTCATCGCCACTCTGGGCATGTACGGTGTAGCCAACGGCCTGACCCTGAACCTGTGCAAAGGCTTCCCGATCTACTTCGTACCTCCGCGGGTGGAGAAGATCGGGAACAGCTTCGTGGCCTACTACCTGCCCGGCAGGGGATTCACCTTCTTCCACAGGCCTCCAGACATGACCGGCGACGACTTGCGCAACCTGATCGGCATCGTCCCGGTTACCGTCCTGGTCACGGCGATCGTCCTCGTCATATTCGCCTTCATCCTGATCCGCACGAAGTTCGGCCGTCACACCTTCGCCATCGGAGGGAGCATGGACGCCGCCATCCGGTCGGGAATCAATGTGCCGCGCCATCTGGTGAAGATATATATCCTGTCATCCATGTTGGCGGCGGTGGCCGGCGTGCTTTACGTCTTCCGGGC
>JAFGQJ010000112.1 GCA_016935715.1 Spirochaetales bacterium | reverse complement strand
TCCGCGGCGTCTGTTCATTCCTCGATCGCTCCGGTAGAATCCACCCATGAAGCAAAGCATCCTGGCCAACTACCACTGCCACTCCCGCCTCGACGACGGCCACGGCGAGCTGGGAGATTACGTACGGGCGGCCCTTCAGAAAGGCCTGCACACTCTGGGCTTCAGCGGGCACGCTCCGGTGCCGTTCGACTGCGATTGGACGATCCCCTCCCCGCTTCTGCCGGAGTACCTCGACACGGCTCGACGGCTCAAAAACACGTACCGGGACAGGATCGAACTGCTCGTAGGCCTGGAGGTGGACTACATCCCAGAGATCATCACACCCGCGGCGGCGCATATCCGGGCCCTGAACCTGGATTTCACGATTGGATCGGTGCACTTCGTCGGGCGCCTGAACGGCGGCGAGCTCTGGACGGTCGATGGTCCTCCCGAAGAGACGGAAAGGGGCCTGGCTGAAACCTTCCGAGGTGATATCCGCAGAGCCGTAGAGGAGTACTACAGCCGGATGACCGCCATGGTCGCTACAGCGGCCCCGGACATCATCGGGCACTTCGATCTTATCAAGAAGAACAACCGGGACGGGAAGTACTTCTCCGAGGAGGCATCCTGGTACCGTGCCGCGGTAAGCCGTGCCCTGGACGCGGTGGCCGCATCCCCCTGCATCCTGGAGGTCAACACCGGCGGCATCGTGCGCAACACCAGCGGGGCCCTCTATCCATCTGAGTGGATCCTGGCCGAGTGCCTCAAACGGAACATACCCGTTATGATCAACTCCGACGCCCACCGGCCTGAGCAGCTTGACGGGTACTACGTCGAGGCGGCCCGGATACTCAAGGGAATCGGGTACAGGGAGCTCACCCAGATCGGTGGGGAGGGACGGCGCCGGGCGGCTCTGTAGCACCCGGCCAGCGGCTCAGTACCTCCCGACGCAGGGAGGCGATCCCGCATCTTCCTCCCGGAAAAGTGTAGCCTGTCAGGGCATCCCAGGTTGAAAGCATTGTTTCCCTCCGGCCTGCTCCGCGGGGAACCGCGTCGGTAATCAGCACCAGGTGGGTGATCCGGATCTTTTCGAACCTGTCGGCTGCCAACAGCTGCTGCAGGAGCCGGACGAACCAGGCGTGTTCCATCTGCACAGCCACGCAGCCGGTACGTTCGAACAGCTCGATGCGTTGCTCCCGTCTCGCGACGAAACGTTCGTGGGTCAGGATCGGAGCTCTGCGGAAGGCGGCTCCCCGGCCCGCGGCCACCTCGGCCAGAATGGAACTCAGCTCCGGGCGGCGGCTAACAACCACGGGCAAGCCGCCGTCGAAGACGATGTCGTCGCTGCTCAGGACCATGTCGCCCCTGCGCAGGGCCGGATCCAGGGCGCCGGCGCAGCCGATGTCGATAATTTCAGTAATCTCCCCGCAGCGAATCCGCTCCAGCAGCCTCCGGCCCGGCACTCGTACGCGCCTGCCCATCCCGATCCAGAAACAGGTGACGCTGCGCTGCCCCGCCCGGCCGCGGAAACCGTCGCGGTCGAACACGGCCCGCAGGCGGGCCGGCACGGGTCGCCCGACACTCCCCACGGGCTTGACCAGTCCCGCGGGCGGAACGCGCAGGAAAAGGATCTCCCCCGGTGATTCGCTCGCGTGCTGCCGCCGCGCCGGGTCATCTTTGCCGTGATCGCTGCTATTCACCGGGATTTCCGCCCCTCATCGAGCATCGTGAGATAGCCCGCCAGAGGAATGTAGTTGGCCACCGAGTTGCCCGTGCCCAGGCAGTATCCGCCGCCCGTATTTCTTCGTGAACTCGACGACGCTTTCGATGGTATCCTCGAAGGAGTGCTTGGCGTCGATGCCGACACCTTCAATGAGATCTTCCGTCACGCGGTCAATCCGTCCGCAGGAATGGAGGAAATATGGATGGCCCCCATCGTGCGCCATTTCGGCCAGAGCCTTGTGGCCCGGCAAAACGAAAGTCCTCAGATCCTCCGGGCTGATGAACGTGCCGGTTCGGAAGCCCATATCGTCGCTTCCCCAAATTGCCTTGACGCGATCGAAGCGCAGGATCATCTGCACAGTGGCACGAAAGATCTCCGTGAGCTTGTCGGCTATGGCCTGCACCAGATCCCTCTGATCGTAGAGGGCGTAGCACAACCTCTCGTAGCCTATCAGCCAGGTGATGTTCTCCGCGTAGGAACCGACCAGTCCGCCGATGATGCACATGTCGTCGGGAAGGTTTTCCTGGTAGTACTCGAGTGAGCGGGTGGTGAAATCGCGGGGATCGGGCCAGGGGTACGAGTCGAATTCGTCCCAATCGGTGATGGGGTCGCGATGCTCGTCGATGAACACCCGCCCTTCCGAGCGCTTGAGATTTGCCGTATCTTCGGTGCTGTCGTAGTGATGAAGAAAGCTTTCCGAATTCTCCGGACAGACTGTGACGTAATCATAACCGAGGAAACGCTGCAGCCGGATCTGCCTTTTCTCCGAAAAGTACGGATCCTCTTGATCCAGGCCTTCGAGAAGGGTGAAGCTGGCACAGACGGCATCCTGGACCTCCTCGTCGAGGAGGAGCTCGATGTGATGCGTGCGTGCGGGGGTCTTGTCACACCGGATGCAGGAGATCAAACCTTCCCAATCGGGAGTAATCGCTGTGGACAGTAGTTCCCTCATGATCCGAGCGCTCCCGGCATCATACACCGCTAATGGGATCAGTGGCCATAGATGGTCCTGTAGCGTTTCCAGGTGTCGATATAGGTGTACGTATTCCGCCAGGTTCTTTCGTTGTCCTCCCGCACATTGTCCACCGGTGAGAGGATGAATCCCCCACCCTTACCGAGAACAGTGAGGGTCTCCATGACCGCCTGTTCGTTTTCCCTCTCCGTTCCCATCTCGACGGTCACCGACCCGCTGGCACCTCCCCAAATGGCCTTGTTTCGAGCACGGAAACGCTCCTTGACCACGGCGATGTCCGTCCCCTTTCCCTCCTTCGGGTCCAGTCCGATCAGTACGTCGATGCCGGCCTCCAGGATGTCCTCCAGAATTGGCAGGAATGCACTTGTGATTAGGTAGCCGTATTTCTTGCCCGCCTGATGCACCAGCTCGACTTCCCGGCGGATGGTCGGGGCGATGATCTGTCTGAAGGCTGTCGGGGTCCAGAATTCGGTGGTTTCATACCAGGCCCTGCGTATGAGCAGGTCCGGATTCGCGATATCCAGGATCAGCTCGATCTGGCGCAGATTCCACTCGTGGATGATGTTCGCGTATTCCCGGATGAGCTCAGGGCGGGTCACCGACAGGATCATCGTCTCTGTGAAGCCGGTAATCCAGGACATGGCCTCGGCCCCGACCAGCCCTTCATAGCCGTCGTAGCCGAATCCCCCGGTCAGCAGCAGGCCGTGCTTCTCCGCGAACGCCCTGGTCTTCCCGGCTTTCTCCCGGAATTCCGCTACGGCCGCGTCGCTGAACGGCCCGAACAGGTAGGGCAGCTTCTCCAGGTCCCGTTCGGGCTTGACAAGGGGCTCGGCGATGCGGGGAACGATGAAGTCGTGGAACAGGGGCAGGCCCCCCCCCGAGGGCCAGCCGTCGATCTGGCGCACTGCACCGGTGAGAGGCCCCCGGGGCGTATCGAAGCTCCTGCAGAAATATTTGATCCCCTCCCGGGTTTCCGCCCATTCCCGGTACTCGACGTCGGGATGAAGGCAGCGCTTCGGCCCCGTGGTGAGGTAGGGATCGAGCCCCAGCTGCAGCTGTTTTTCGACGCTTTCCTCCTGGGAGGAACAGCTCTGCGAGACGTTCCAGAACAGCATGAAGGAGCAGGGGATATAGTCGATCTCCCGCGACTCGATCGCTCCCAGCATCCGTTCCCTGGAGCTCAATTCGGCTTTGGCCATCTCAGACAACTTTGCCCGCAAACAGCAGACGCAGCGGATTGTCGTAGGCCAGGCGCCGGCGGGTCTGATCGTCCAGCTTCCTCAGGGCCAGCGCTTCCACGTCCCAGTCACACTTCAAATCCGACCGGTGCATCCTCCCTTGGTCATCCACCCAGCGATTGATGTAGTAGTAGGCGGGCGTATCGGTACCCCAGCAGAGGGTTTGCGGATAGGCTTCGGCCAGCTGTTTCAGCGCCTCCAGGGGCCTGTGGTAGTCGGCGTCGAACCGTTCATCCCTGCCCGCGATCGACGGACTGTCCTGGACGGCCAGCTGGCAGTGGATGTGAAAGGCGGACAGGTCCACGAAGCAGTTGTCCAGGCGATCGGCGGTGTCGAGGGCCGTCTTGCTGAAGCGGCAGGTATGAGCCAGGCAAAAGCGCACCTCCGGATTGTCGGAAACCACATCGAGGATGGAGAAAACATTCGCCCAGGGATCTCCCGGGGCCACCGAAGTGTGGATCGTGACGGGGATATCCAGATCCCGGGCAAACTCCAGGATGCAGCGGCCCCGCGGCGAGAGAAGGTCCGTGATGTTCGCCTGGGAATAGCTGGTCACCGTCTTCAATCCGTACAGGGGATAGCGATCGGCTAGGGTCCGGAGCAGCTTCACCTGGGCCGCCTGTTTTCTGGAGGGATCGAACATGGCGAAGGGAAGAAAGAGCTGCGAATACCCGGGGAATATCTCGAAAATCTCGTTGAGAAGGTTCTGATTCGCCAGCTCGTACGGGAAACGGCTGATCCGCCCGCTGATCCGGACCTTCTTCTCCTTGGACCGGGACAGGGCATAGTAGAAAGACCCCAAGGGAAAAACCACCGAGTAGGAAATCCCGAGGATGTTCATCCGGATCGCCAGGTCTTCCAGGCTGAGGCAGTAGGGATATCCCTGGCTGATGTACCCTCCCGGGCTGATGCCCACGTGGGTGTGGACGTCGATCACCGCGCCGGATTCCGAGGCGATCTTTTCACGCATCTGTTCTTTGGAAATCATATCGTTCCTCCTAGTAATTTTACTATGCATTCTGCATTGACGCTCCGCCGATCATACCCGGCCTGAATCAGGCGGGCCTCACATCCACGGCCACCGAGTGGGTGCGGGAGCTCTGGCTGGGCTGGGTGGGCAGCGTGGAGGTGAGGATATTCGCCGAGCCCGCCGTGTCCACGCCGTCCCCGCCTATCTCCGGCCACATTCCGGCCAGGAGGCACACCACGCCGGGCATGATTTCCTCGGTGACCCGGACCGTGACCCGCAGCTTCCCCTGTGGACTGGCCGCCTCCACCCGGCTTCCTTCCGGGATGCCCCGGGCCGCGGCATCCCGGGGATGCATCCACAGAAGCTGCGTTTCCCGCTCCACGAACCAGGGATCATTGGCGTGCTGGGAGTTGGTCCGGTAGCGAGCATGGGGGGTGATCAGATAAAGCGGATATTCCTCCCCGGTCCGGAAGCCCCTCCAGGTGGGAAAGGCGGGAAAGCCGAGGCGGGCGTATCCGGCGGAGGCGATCTCGATCTTCCCCGACGGGGTGGACAGCGGGAAACCCTCCGGATCGGCGGCGAACTCGGACAGGCCGCAGCGCTCCTGCTCGGGACCCGAATAGATGCCGGTGCGGCGGAACTCATCCGCATCCGGGATCTCCGATTCTTCCAGGAAGCACTCTAACCATTCGCCGGCGCTCCTGCCCAGGGAATACTCCCGGCCGAAGCCGAGCAGATCGGCCAGCCCGCAGAAGATATCGTAATCGTTCCTGGACTGCCCCACCGGCTCGATCGCCTTGTGGGAGTACAACAGGTGGTTGCTCTCGGGAAAAACGATATCCTCCCGTTCCAGAAAGGTGGTAACCGGCAGCACCACGTCGCAATGTGCAGCCGTAGGCGTCAGGAAGCAGTCGTGACAGACTGAGAAATCCACCTTTGCAAAGGCTCGTATGTTCTTCCGCACGTCGCTTCCCGTCGCCAAGTAGTTGCCCCCGACATTGTAGAGGGCCCGGATATCGCCGGGATAGCCGCCTGATCGCCCTTCCAGGATCGCGTCGGCCCAGCGGTACTCGGGTACCTCCGGGCGCGGCCCCCCCGGAGGCACGGTCATTCGCCCGCAGCGGGGATCGGGGAGCCTTCCCCAGGCGCTGGAACCGGAGGATCCGCCCGGGACGCCCACGTTGCCGGTAGCGGTCTGCAGAGCCACGGCCATGCGAATGGCTTCCTCCCCGCCGATGGTTCTCTGGATGGACAGCCCCGGAATCAGGGCGGCGGGTCGGCTTTTTCCGTACAACCGGGCCAGCCGCAGGATGACATCCCGGCCCGTGCCGCAGATCTCCCCGGCCCAGGACGGTGTCTTGGCTTCCCCGTCGTCCCTGCCCAGGACGTAGCGTTCCAGCGCTTCGAAGCCGAGGCTGTGCTCGCGAACGAACACCCGATCGACCAGCTCCTCCTCCAGCAACACGTAGAGAATCGCCGCCATCAGGGCCGTGTCGCTTCCCGGCCGCACCGCTATCCACTGGTCGGACAGGCTCCTTGCCGTGCGCGAACAGCGCGGATCGATCGTGATGACCGGAGTACCCCGCCTGCGCTGCTCGCGGATGCGGGTGCACAGTTCGGCGCCGAAACGGGTATCGGCTGGATTCGCGCCCCAGAGCAGGATCAGCCGGGAATGGCGCAGGGTGGCGGCGTCTATTCCCGCGCTCCCGGCATGGGCCGGACCGAAAAGATAGGGATTGACGAACAGCTCGGCTCCCGCGCTGTAGCTCCCGCTGAGATCGGTGAAGCCCCCGAATAGGGATAAAAAGCGCTTTGTGAGCAGGTCGGTGTTGTGCAGAGCGCCCCGAGGGGAGCCCGAACCCCCTAGCCGCATGACCGCCTGCGGATCCCCGGCGGCGCGGATCCGCTCCAGCCTTTCGGCGACCACCCGCAGGGCCTCCTTCCAGCCGACCTCGCGGTACCGCCCCGAGCCCCGGGGGCCGCTTCGCAGCAGGGGTGCCCGCAGACGCCGGGGATGGTACACCGTGCGAGCCATCTGATAGCCCCGGACACAGCCCCTCATGGCAGGGGGTTTGAGGGGATTGTCCAGAAGACGGAGCAGACGGCCGTCCCTGATCTCGGCGATCAGGGGGCAGCCTCCCCCGCAGTCCTTGTTGCAGGTAACGGGAAGACGAAGAAGTTCCTTCACCCTAATCCTGAACGTTCAGCGGTCGAACACCTCGCGCAGCAGGGCCAGGCTGTGCTCCTTGACCAGATCCGCGGCGCTGTGGTCGAGCTTCCGCGTCACCACCGCGTATCCCCCTTCGCCGATGGCCTTTCTGCTGGGAACGTAGCCGATCGTCCCGTTGGCCAGGTCGACGATGTAGGTGTGCTTGAAGGGGCTGGCCTGTTTGATCTCCATCCCGATCTCCGTGAACAGCTCGCCGGGGAAGCTGAGAAAAGCGCTGTCATCCAGTGCCACACAGACCTGCTCGGCCGGGTTTTCCTCCTGCTCCCTGCCCCGCAGGCGCTTGAACAGTACGGCCAGGTAGTCATCCCCTATCCCGTCGGCCAGGGGCTGGATCTTTCCCCCGGTCTGCTCCAGTATCTTCTCGGCCCAGCGATACTCCTCTTCGCTGATTTTCCTCGAGGGGATCGTGTAGCGTACCGACCCTCCCCGCAGATGCACGGAAGGGGAGGTCGGCAGATCGGCCGCCACCGAGCCGACCGCATCGGCCAGGGTCCTTCCGATCCGATCCCGTCCTTCCCAGTCCCGGTCCTTAAAACCGTCCACGTCCATGGTGCCCTGGGCACCGTTTAAGAACATGGAGGTGCAGCCGAACCTCTCCTCCACGAGCTGCGCCGCCAGACCGGCATAATCGCCGCTGATCAGGTAGTTCTCCCCCGACAGGACGTTGGGATGACCCGCGTGGTTGAAGGCGATGCAGAGGTTGCCGTCGCTGCTCCCCTCGCTCCCGGTCACCTTGAGCACGCCGAGCTCCGGGTCGATCTCCCCCAGGGGTCCGACGATATCTTCCGCGGGACAGGGCTCCCAGATCATCACGACCCGGCCGTCCTTCGTGAGAAACCGCCGGTAGTGACTGATTGTGTCTTCCTTTCCGGAGCCGCTGCCGGCGGCGGCCCGAACCGCGCCGCCCGCAGCCCGCCCGATGACCGTTACGAGCTTCTTTTGCAGTTCCCCCACGTACTTCGTTTCCTTCGGGTTGAAGGCTCCAATCGTGGCCGGTCCGGAGTGCGTATGGGAGGCGGCCAGGATGATGTGATCCCAGGGGATCCCGGTGCTTTTCTCCACGCTCCGGCGCACCACCATCCCGTCCTCCGCGTTCAGGCCCACGACGTCCATGGCAACCAGGACGAAGGCGTTTCGGGGATTCTCATCCGCTGCCAGGTAGAGGGCCCGGGCGTGGAGGGGATCGTGGATCCCCGTCGATCGATGGGCGCGAATCATCCCGTCCATCCAGACGCTGCCCCGGGGCGTTATGTCGATTTTCCCTGTTCCGGCAAACATGCTAATACCTCCGTTTGTGTAGATTTCAGCGACTCGGCCCGGAATACAACGGCCCCCCGCGTGATGGTGAGCAGGAGGTGCAGCTGTTCATCCAGTACGATCAGGTCCGCATCCCGTCCTTCGGCGATCTCCCCGGCATTGAGGCCGAGCAGCCGGGCCGGAGTGCGCGAACAGACCCGACTGGCCAGCTCCAGGCTTTTCCCGAAAAGCCGCACCAGGTTCCGCAGGCCGTCCAAAGGGGTGAGCGCGCTTCCGGCCAGGCCCATTCCCCGGTCGACCAGGCGCACCCCGTCGTTCACATCCCGGATAATCACCTCTCCCAGGCCTCTGGCCAGGGTATACCTTCCGGGAGGGAGACCCGCGCCCAGGTTCGAATCCGTGACCATCGCTATGCGCTCCGGGCTCTTGCAGCGCCATGCCTCTTCCACGAGTATCGGGGAAACGTGGGTTCCGTCCGGGATGATCTCGCAGACCACCCGATCCTCGGTCAGCAGGTAATCCACCAGGCCGGCCGGGATCACGCCGCTTTCGGTCTGTTCGGGCAATTCGAACACGTCGAAGAGGTGGGTCACCAAGGCGGCGCCGGCATCCACGGCGGCCCGGCTCTGCTCGATCGTCGCCTTGGTGTGGGCGATGCTGCAGACGATGCCCTTGCCGGTGAGATAGCGAATCTCCTCGGGGGCCCGTGGAAGCTCGGGGGAGATGTCCCAGATCCGGATATGACCACCCCCGGCCTCGAGAATCGCATCGGTGGTTTCCCGGGATATCGGCTCCAGGTCCTGCCGCCTCCCGGCTCCGGTGTTCGCCACGTAGGGAGACTCCAGGCGGAAACCGCGGACCTGCTTGAGCCGCGACAGCTCCGCCGTCTCGGCTCGATGACGTTTCAATTGGCGCAGGATTTCGTCGAGCGGCGCGAACATCGTGGGCACGACCGAAGTAGCACCCCGGGCGGCCTCCATCTCGGCATAGGCGGACAAATCACAGACCTCCACCGCCTGGTAGCCGATTCCGTGGGTATGCAGATCGATCAAACCAGGCAAGACGTAGCAACCGCCCACGTCCCGCTCTTCGCCGCCGCCCAGTCCCTCACCGATTGCTGAAATGACCGGGCCGTCGATGCGGACGTCGCACTCCCGGAACTCACCGCTGCCGAGCAGAACGTTCGCATTTCGTAGCACCAACGAACCATCCAGCTTCCGTGCACTCACCGTTGTCACCTCGACCTGGAGTAATTGTAGCCACATATCCCGGTTTGTCAATATAGGTGCCCGTCACGAAGAGAAATTGGTACTAATTGTGCAGGACACCCACTATATAGGTCATTAGAGGTCAATTTTCCCATAATTAGCTTTCTAATGGAAATTTGCGTAACAAAGACGACCTAATCTCCAAAACGGAAATCTACCTCCGAATTGAATCTTGACAAAGCGCTATGTATACGGTAAAATTACATCCAATACTATTCTTCATATTAAGGAGGGACAGATGAGAAAACTATTGTTACTCGGATTAGTCCTGCTGTTGACCTGCCCGTTCGCCTTCTCCGGTGGAGCGCAGGAGGGTGCGGCTCCGGGGAAATTCGAGGTCCTGTACTTCGTTGGCGGCATGGGAGAGATGGCCAACGCCGCGGTTGACATGCTGAAGCAGAACCATCCGGACGTCGACATCTCTCTGGAGTACAGCCACAAAGCTCAGGACATTCTCCGCAACAAAATCATGGCGGGGGAGCCGCCGGACGTTGCCCACGTGAACCAGGGATTGTTCGACTACTACGGGGCCATTACCGAAGGTCTTCTCGCCCCCATCGATTTCATCTACGATGCCCCAACCCTCGACGGCAAGGGGAAGATGCGAGACGTCTTCTACAAGCCCGACATGGACAGCAGCGGCTACGTGGATGGAAAGCACTATCTCATTCCGGAAGTCTCCTATCTGGGGGGCATGTGGTACAGCCAGAAGCTGGTGGACGATCTGGGGGTGACTGTACCGGAGACCTGGAATGAATTCATGGCCGCCGCGGCCAAATTCGAACAGAACGGTATCGAGGCGTTTGCCTATATGGGCGATTTCGCTCATGAATATCCTCTGAACTACTTCCTCTTCCCCATGATCAACAGCTTGAGCCACCAGGCCTACGTGGATATTCAGAACCTGGAGCCGGATGCCTGGAAATCTGGGGCGGTAAAGGAAGCGATGGAAAGGTTTGCCTCAATGCGGGACAAGGGCTACATCTGGCCGCCCTCGCTCACCGCGAAGATCGAGGTCCAGCAGGAGTTCCTCAAGTACAACATCGGCATGTACCCCTGCGGCTCCTGGCTGTACGCGGAGATGGGGGACAGCTGGCCGGCGGATTTCGGCCTCACCTTCTTCCCCACCCCGGGAAAGAAAACAGCTTCGGGGGATAATTATGTTTGGTCGATTCTGCTCAGGGGTTCGGTGCCCAAACCGGTGCGAAACCAGGCGCTGGTCATCGAGTACTACCAGTACCTGCTCAACGATAAAGAGACCATCAGGAAGAACATCGAGGCGAACAAGTTCATCATGCCCATCAAAGGCTTCGCCGACGACTTCGGTCACCTTCTTCCAGATGCCGTAACCAGCGCCGTGGCCGCCCTGAACACCAATCCATCGATGGTGAGCATGTGGAGTGCCTGGTACAAAACCCTGCCCAAAGAAGCGGGCAACGCGATCAATGCTCTGGTATCCGGTGATCAGGAGCCGAGCGATTTCATGAAGCGGATGACCGAGGCCACAAAAGCGGTCATCGATGACGATACGATTCCGAAGTACACCTTCGAGTAATCGAGCACGGCTTCCATAGCATTCAATACGGCCGGGTCTAAAGCCCGGCCGTATTATCGCCCGCAAATCACAATGGTAGGATATACGCATGGTCAAATTAACAACTACAAAGCGAGAACGTAATATCTTCATTATTTCGATCGTGGTTCCCATCATCGCCCTGTATATCCTGTTCTATATTTTTCCCTGCATCCGCGGACTGTACATGAGCCTGTTCCGCTGGCGGGGAATCTCCATGAACATGAGCTTCGTGGGCTTCAAGAACTTCGTCGATCTGTTCCAGGACCGCAATTTCTTGAAGTCTCTGTACAACAATCTCTACATCTTCTTCTTCACCTCCGTGTTGCTGTTCGTATTTTCCATCTTCTTCGCCGTGATCCTGTCGAGAAACGTTCTGCCGGAGCGAAACATCTACCGAACCATATTTTTCTTTCCGGCAGCCGTTCCAATGGTCGTGGTCGGCATCATCGCCATGAGCGTCTACGCGCCGACCAACGGAATCCTCAACACCTTTCTCGATGCGATCCGCTTGGGAAGCCTGAAGCAGCTGTGGTTCTCCAACAAACACCTGGTGAAGCCATCGCTCATTACCTTCCTGGTCTGGAAAGTACTGGGGTTCTACATGGTGCTCATGATCGCCGCCATCCAGAACATTCCGGCGGAGCTCTATGAATCCGCGGTAATCGACGGTGCCGGAACCTGGCAGCAGACGATCAAAATCACCCTGCCCCTGATCTGGGAAGTCGTGCGCACCGCCCTGGTGTTCTTCATCATCTCCTCCTTTGCCGCTTCCTTCGCCATCATCTTCATGACGACCCACGGTGGGCCGGACCGGGCTTCGGAGGTGCTGGTGACCTATATGTACGAGAACGCCTTCACTTTTTCCAAGTTCGGCTACGGCACGACGATCGGGGTGATGATCCTGGTAATAACCCTGATTCTGGCGCTGATCTTGCTCCGGACAACAAAAAGGGAAGTCATCCAGTACTGAGCAACCGAGGTGTAATAAGCGATGCAACGCATACGAAGCAACACCCTGAAGTTTCTGGTCACCAATTTGTTCCGATTGATCTTCATCATATACGGGATCGTGGTCCTGCTGCCCTTCGTCTGGCTGCTCTACAACACCTTCAAGTCGAACATGGAGTTCAACCTCAACATCTGGTCCCTGCCCAGCCAGTTGAGATGGGAGAACTACCGGCTTGCGTTCGACAAAGCGAATATCGGCGTGTACATGATCAACAGCGTGATCATCACCTGCATCGCCGTTCTGCTGAACGTCGGATTGAGCGCTGCGCTATCCTACGTGATTTCCCGCTTCAAATTCTGGGGCCGCGATTTCATCTACAAGCTCATCCTGGCGGGTCTGTTGATGCCGCGGATTCTTACGGTGATTCCCTACTTTTTCCTCATGAGAGAGATGAGCCTGTTCAACACCCGGGCCAGTGTGATCATAGCCTACACGTTTTGGGGGATGCCCTTCGCAACTTTCCTCCTGGTCGCCTTCTTCAAGACATTGCCCCAGGAGCTGGAGCAGGCGGCCATGATCGACGGCTGTTCCTACTGGAAGACCTTTACCCTGATCATGCTGCCCCTGGCCCGCCCGGGATTGATAACGGTTTCGGTTTTTAATTTTCTCGAGTTCTGGAGCGCCTATATCCTGCCCCTGACCCTGATCGCCGACGAAGCGCGGAAACCGGTATCCCTAGGCCTTGTCGAGTTCTCCTCCGGAGTCGGGATCCGACAGGATTGGGGAGCCATGTTCGCAGCCTGCATCATCTGCATTCTCCCCATTCTCCTGATCTACACGGTTTTTCAAAGAAAGCTGGTGGCCGGCCTGACGGCGGGCAGCCTGAAAGGATAGATCACATCTGATGGTATTCGACTTGAGTAGAAAAACAACGACAGCTCTTACTACCAATCTGTTCCGGCTGTTTTTCATTCTATACGGGCTGATCGTTTTGCTACCATTCGTTTGGATGTTCTACAACACCTTCAAGACCAACATGGAGTTCAATCACAACATCTGGTCCCTCCCAGCCCAGCTGGAGTGGCAGAACTACGTGGTGGCCTTCAAGAAAGTACACGTCGGTGTGTACATGGTGAACAGCATAATCATCACCTCCGTCGCAGTTCTGGTAAACCTGAGCCTGGGCGCCATGGTCGCCTACGTGATCGCCCGCTTCGCGTTTTTCGGCCGGGATTTTCTCTACAAGCTGTTCATCGCCGGTCTGTTGATGCCGCAGATTCTCACCGTCATCCCCTTCTTCTTCCTGATGCGGGAGTTTCATCTCTACAATACGCGGTTGAGCGTGATCATCGCCTACATATTCTGGGGGATGCCCTTCGCGGTGTTCCTGCTGGTTGCCTTTTTCAAGACCCTGCCCCGTGAGCTTGAACAGTCGGCCATGATCGACGGCTGTTCCCACTTCAAGACCTTTTCCCTCGTTATGCTACCCCTGGCCCGCCCGGGGTTGATCACCGTCGGGGTTTTCCACTTCCTCGAGTTTTGGAGCACCTATATCCTGCCTCTGACCTTGATCGGGGATACGGCCAAGAAACCGCTGGCCCTTGGGTTGGTGGAATTCCTGTCAGGACTGTACGATACCTTCGGAGAGCGCCGGGATTGGGGTGCGATGTTCGCCGCCGCCATCATCTGCATCCTGCCAGTACTGGTGGTCTACGCCGTGTTTCAGAGAAAACTCATTGCCGGCCTGACCGCCGGCAGCCTGAAGGGCTGATTCCCCGCTCGACCGCGATCCGCGGAGTCGTGTCAGGAGGCTTTTCGAGTCAGGGCGCTGGTGTCAGGGCACCAGCACCGCTTTGATCGTCGCTTCCCGCCCGGAATCGCTGTTCCGGAACACCTCCTCGGCCTCTGAGAATCCGAACTCCGTGGTGATGAGCAGAGAGGCATCCACGGCTTTCTCCTGCAGCAGCTTGATCGTTTCCGGGAAATTCAGAGCCGGCTCCGCGAAGCAGGGAATCAGGGAAATCTTGTTGAAGATCAGGTCATTCACGTCCAGCTCGATCGTGCTTTTTCCCCCTAGGTTGATGCCGATGAATGATACGGTTCCTCCGAATTTCGCGAAGCTCACTCCCTGGGGCAGTGTCTTCGGCGGGGAGGTCACGATAACGCTGTCGGCACCCTTGGGAAAGATTTCCTTGATCCGCTTCGCCGGATCTCCCTCGGCGGATTCGACGATCGTGTCCGCCCCCATCTGGGTGCCGACCTTCAGGCGGGCGGCTTCTCTGACATCCTTGCTGGACCAGCCGACCAGGACGACCTTGACCGCTCCGGCCATTTTGGCCAGGCGCACGCACATCAAACCGATGGGTCCGGGACCCAGCACGACAACATTGCCGCCCAAAGGAATCTTCGCCTTGAGCACCGTGTTGTAGGCGACGGCCATGGGCTCGACCAGGGTCGCGTGCGTCCAGGGAATACCATCGAAACGATCCAGCAGGTGGTAGTTCACCGTCATCATCTCAGCCATCCCGGGCTGACCCTCCAGATCGTACATATTGCGGCAAAACTCCGTCCTGCCGGATTTGCAGTCCTCGCATACACCGCAGAGGGCGACATCTTCCACGATGACCTTGTCTCCGACCTTGTAGGGAATGTTTCCGGTTCCTATTTCGACAACTTCCGCCGCGATTTCGTGGCCCAGAGGGGCAAAACCCTCCGTCCAATCCCTTGCAAAATGGAGATCCGTGCCGCAGACGCCGCAGGCGTGCACCTTCACCAGGACTTGGTCCTGGCCGGGTTTTTTCGGCTCCCGTTCTTCGATTTTGAACTCGAAAGACTTTTTGGCAAACAGGGCTTTCATGGCATCCTCCTCCTATTTCGCCCGGAACAACTCGCCCCGGTAGTGGGCCACCATGTCATCCTGCCAATGCTTCTTTACGACACCGAGGTTGGCGAAGACTTTCTTGAAGGCCTTTACGTACTTCTCCATCAAGCTCAGATCATTGGGGGGAGCAAAACCGACCACCGCGGTGTAGCGTTCGCACAGATCCAGTGCATTGGGGAATTCCGTTCCCCTGTAGACGATCTGTTTGCCCCGTTCGGTATAACTCCACGGGAAACCGCTGGCCGCATATCCCTTCTTCGTCTGGAACAGGTCCTGATCGGGAACGGGCATCGTCTGCCACTGACCCAGCTGAACCCCTTCGGCGAACAGAGCTTTTTCCATTCCGATGCGGAATTCTGTCGGGCTCAAGCCTATGTCCGTCTCTTCCGGATAGAACTCTATAACGTACATCCAATAGACATGTTTGTATCCTTCCGGGACATAGGGGGTATGCAGTCCGGGAATTCCCTTGAGATTTTCACTCAAATAATCACAGTTTTGAATGCGAATATCGTTGTTCTCATCCAATCGCTGCAGCTGCGCCCGCGTAAAGGCGGCCGGCAGCTCCTGGTTCCTGTACATGTAGCCGAGAATCGAAGCGTTGTAGACCCGCAGCTTGGTTTCATCGTCTACCTCGTCTCCGAACATCCGCAGCATATCGGCCCGGGAGAAGTGGGTATCATCATCCATGACCAGCAAACCCCCCTCTCCCGCACAGAGGTTCTTGGAACTGTTCAAACTGAACGCGGCCAGGTCCCCCAGCGTACCGGCTTTCTTTCCGTTGTATTCCGCACCATGGGCCTGGCAGGCGTCTTCAATCACGAAGAGTTTGTGTTTTTTCGCGATCGACTGAATCCGGTCCATGTCCGCGCACAATCCATGCAGGTGCACCGGAATGATCGCCTTGGTGTGATCGCTGGTTTTCTCCTCGATCTTCTCGGGATCCATGGTATAGGTCCGGCGGTCGATATCCACGAAAACGGGGATCGCCCCTGCATGCAGCACGCAGGATGCGGTTGCCAGGAATGTGTGAGAGGGCACGATCACCTCATCCCCTGGACCGATGTTCAAAGCCGCCAGGGCCATGTGGAGGGCGGCGGTTCCGCTGCTCGTGGTCAAACAGTATTTTCGGCCCACGTAGCGGGCCCACTCCTCCTCCAATGCCTTGGCTTCGGGGGCTCCCCCTCCGCATAGATAGGCACCGTCCAGGACACGCATGACGGCGTCCTTGTCCCGTTGATCGATCACCGGCCAGGGTTTGACCGACCCTGGCTCGATAACCGGGTTTCCTCCCTCGATAGCCAATCGGTCTTTCATTTCTTCCTCCAATTGAGAATCCGGCGGTTTGATTCGATTGTATGTTGCAGCAGCGTCACGACTATTATAGTCCAATATGCCGATTAGTCAATAATAGGGCAAATAAAACTCCTAATACGCCTAATAGCTCAACAACAGTCAAAAAAGGGATTGTTACAAGGAAATTGCATTTTTCCGCCATCCATGTTACTATTCGGGGAACAATATGAGAAAAACGAAGAATTTTTCGGACCTGGACAGTGTACATGCCAAACAGCTCCAGGTGCTCAACTTCGTACGGGAGAAGGACAACTGTACGCGCACCGAGATAGCCGAAGCCCTCGATATCGACAAGAAAACGGTGTCGACACTAGTGCGGGATCTTTCCAACAAGCTGTTGATCGAAAGCGCGGGATACAAGGACTCGCAGGTCGGACGGAGGCAGGAGATCCTGCGACTGAACGGGGCACACAGCAATTTCATCGGCATCGATCTCGGTGCAACCCACGTAATCGGCATCCTCGTCAATCTTAGAGGCGAGGTCGTGGACCGGGTGTATTTCGAAATAAGACCCCAACTTCCCGTCAAGCTGATCCTCGAGCAGATGAAGACAGTCTGCCAAACTCTGATCAAATCGCAACGCGCCACCGCTGAAATTCCATCAATCGGGCTGTGCGTCCCCGGATTCGTCAATCCCGACACCGGGATCTCGGTGATCGCGGAGAACATTCCGGGTTGGCGGGATGTACGCATACGGGAGATCTTTGAACAGGAGCAGGGAAAGCCGGTTTACGTGGAGGACTGCTCCAGGGCGGCGGGCTTTGCAGAACGTTGGCTGGGGGAAGGCAAGCAGGCCAAAGATTTTTTGACCCTGGATCTGGGCTACGGCATCGGGATGTCTCTTTTTCTCAACCGCGAGCTGTATACCGGAAGCGGCTACAAAGCGGGGGAAATCGGTCATTCGGTCGTCAAGCTCGACGGTACGGAGTGCACCTGCGGCAAACGGGGATGCCTGGAGACCGTGGCCTCCGGCAGAGGAATCGCCCGCCAGGCCGCAAGCGGAATCGCCGAGAAGCGATCCGAACTGCTCGAGCGGCTGACCCACGGAAAATGTGAAACCGTCACGGCCCACGATGTCGCCATAGCCGCCAGCATGAACGACGAGTATTCCGTTGCCCTGCTGAGGGAAGCAGGGAGATACATAGGGGCCGCCACGGCGAATGCGGTGAACTTGCTCGATCCGCAGCTGTTGATCCTGGGGGGCGGATTGGTCAACGCCGGCAGCATATTGATCGACAGCATCAAAGAATCCCTGAAGCAATACACGATGATGGGTATCGCCGAGGACATCGAGATCAGAGTTTCGAAGCTGGGGGTCGACAGCTCAGCCCTAGGAATCGCCCTGATCGCGATGGACCGGATCTTCTGTCCATAGGTTGTTCGGACTTTGGTTGACGAGGGGGTTTTACCTGATAGAAGGGATTCATCTGCCCGCGCGTCGCTTCGCAGTTGGATCGAACCCAGCGATCGAGCGTTGTGCAGACAGGTCGGGAAAGGAGGTAATAGGCAAACTCCAACTGCATTCGGTTCAAAGGATGAGGGACCCCGATCGAGATGTTTCTACAAAAACTTCAAGGATCAAGGAGGACGAAGTGAAAAATGGCGTTGTGTTAGTGATTATCGCAGTGGCCCTGGCGTTGACTGCGGGCCCCGTGTTCGCCGGGGGCGGCGGGGAAGAACAGGCCGCCGGCCCGCAAAAGGTGGTGCTGAGATACACCAGCCTCAGGACCGAGGACGCCGAACGGGAGAACCGCATAAATGCGGTTTTCATGGAAAAGCATCCTAATATTCAGATCAAGTTCGAACCCATCAAGAACTCGGAATACGATACGGCGTTGAAGACATCCCTCGAAACAGGTGTCGGTGCGGACATCATGATCCTGCGATCCTACGATGGGGGTCGTCAGATCTACGACGCGGGCTACATATACGAGTTGAACGACCTGGTGCCGAATCTGCGCTCCGACTTCACCGCCAATTCCGTGGCTACCTGGGCAACCGAGGATGGGGTGAGCTACGGGCTACCCTATTTCGGCTCGATCACCGGTGTATGGACCAACCTGGAAATATTCTCCGAGCATGGCCTCCAGGAGCCCGTTACCTGGGACGAGTTTATTCAGCTGAGCCGCAAACTCAAGAACGCCGGTGAAACGGTTCTCGCTCACGGCACCAATGAGCAGTGGGTACTGACAGAGACTCTGCTGTGCGATCTGGGTCCGAACTTCTACGGAGGGGAAAAAACCCGCCAGAAGCTGATCAACAAGGAGATCAAATACACCGATCCGCTGTTTGTCAAAGCCTATGAGAAGATGAAGGAGCTGATCGAGTTCTTCCCCCCGAATTATCAGGCTATCGATTACGTGACTATGCAGCAGATGTTCATCAACGGGCAGGCGGCCCTGTGGATAGCCGGCTCCTGGGAGCTAGGCATCATACGGGATTCCGGCCTGGAGGTTGGCTGGTTCGGACCGCCGGTTGAAAAGAAGGGCGACCGCATGCAGTACGCCTTTTATGCGGACCTGGGATTGGGCCTCAACAAGGCGACCCAATACAAGGATGAGGGAGTGGAGTTCCTGCGCTGGGTTGCCACGCCCGAACACGCTTCGCTTTTGGCAAACGAGCTTCCCGGCATGTTCCCTCCTCTGAAAGTCAAGTTCGACATAGCCGATCCTTTGGCCTTGGAAATCGTGCAAATCGCCCAGCGGCCGGATGTGGATACCACCGGGCAGCTCATGTGGGAGAAGCTCTCCCGCCAGGAGCCCAGCGGGGCCACCCTGGAGAACGAGGCGATGCAGAAATTCATGAACGGCACGTGGAGCGCCAAAGAGGCGACCGCACACGTCCAGAAAGGCCTGGACACCTGGTATTATTGAGCCATACTGAGGGTCGACGTTCGCTCGGCTTCAGCCGGGCGAACGTCGGCTGGTAAATCATCGCATGCAATCTCGCAAGATCAGGTTCTACCTGCTGCTCTATCTGTTGCCCGCCCTCAGCATCTACACGGCATTCATGATCATGCCGATCCTGCAATCGATGCGATTCAGCTTGTACACGGGAACGGGCATACGGCCGAACCAATTCGTCGGCATCGGTAACTACGTCAAGCTGTTTACGCAGTTTCCTTTCCGCGAGCGGTTCTTCAACGTTCTCAGGAACAACGTCCAGTTCTTCCTGATGGTCTGCATTACTCAGAATGCCTTCGGCTTCTTTTTAGCCGTGCTGCTGACCCGCAAGTTCCGGGGACAGCGTTTCTTTCGCACACTTTTTTTCGTGCCCGTGGCTCTATCGGTCATTATCGTGGGATTCGTCTTCAAGCTTATCCTCAATCCAGTTTGGGGCGTATTCGACCGCATCCTGCGCGCCGCCGGTTTGGAAGCATTGATCCGGCCTTGGCTCGGCGACCCGCTGCTGGCACTGCCGATCCTGGCGGTGGTCACGGCCTGGCACTACATCGGCATACCCATCATCTTTTTCACGGCGGGAATCGACAGCATCAACACCGATATCCTCGAGGCGGGAAGAATCGACGGACTGGGTGCTCTCGGTGAAGTGCGTCACATCCTGATTCCCATATTGAAACCGATTATCGGAATCGTGACGATCCTCACCTTTGTGGGCAATTTCAGCGAGTTCGAAATCGTGTACACCATGGAGACGGTCTACGGAAATCCCGAATACGCCACCGACGTATTCGGTTCGTTCTTCTATCGTACGGCGTTCGGGACGGTGATGAACAACGTGAATGACGTCGGGTTGGGGGCTGCGCTGGCCTCGATCATGTTCTTCATCATCTTCACGGGAGTCCTTCTGTTTCTCAGGATTTTTCGGCGCAGCGGCTGAGCTGCGGGGAGAAACAAGCGAATGACCTGGCTGCAAGTGCGGAGACAAACGCTGAGAACGGTGCTGTATCTGGTGCTACTGGCCCAGAGCGTGGTCGTTCTGTTTCCGATACTGCTGATGCTGGTTTCCTCGGTGAAGGCCAGCCGCCTCATCTTCAAGAACCCTTTCGCGTTTCCCAAGCCACTGTTCCTGGACAATTACGCCCGCCTGTTCATCCAGCAGAGCTACGAACGATATTTCTTCAACAGCGTACTGGTGTCATTCTTGGCCATCCTCTTCGCCATTATGGCAACCTCCATAGCCTCCTACGCGATTGCCAAATACCGCTTCCGGGGCAACCAGACGGTTTTTCTCTATTTCCTGATCGGTCTGATGCTTCCCATTCGGCTGGGCACGATCAACATCATGCAGATTTTCATAACCATCAACCTGTTCAACAGTTTGATTTCACTGATAATAATCTACACGGCCATGGGCATACCCGCGGGCATCCTGATTTTCACCGGCTTCATACGGGAGATCCCAGATGAGCTCAGTGACGCGGCGCGGATCGACGGCTACGGTGAGACCCGCATCTTCACCAGCGTAATCGTTCCCCTGCTGAGCCCGGCGATCGTCGTGGTAGCGGTGTACAATCTGGTTCCGGTCTGGAATGATTTCTGGTTCCCGTTGATCCTGATCAACAAGGATTCGTTGATGACCATCCCCCTGGCTACCGCTCGGCTGTTCGGTAAGCACGAAACGGACTACGGCCTGCTGTTCGCGATTCTGTCGGCCGCCGCGGTCCCGCCCATCATTCTGTTTGTAGCCCTGTCCCGATACTTCATCAAGGGACTAACCGCTGGAGCCATCAAGGGCTGATTCGGCTGAGGAGGAGCTTCATGATCATAAAAAACGGCAAGGTTCTGCATGCAAACAGGATGGAAATCGGCTGCGACGTACGGACCGAGGGAAAGACGATCCGCTCGATCGGCCCGGAGCTGAAAGGTGAATACGGGGAAGAGGTAATCGACGCGGAGGGCTGCTACGTGCTGCCCGGTTTAATCGACATCCACACCCACGGGCTGCACGAGGTGCGGGTCGATCACGGGGACCTGGCCGAGTTTGCACGCCTGCAGCTCGGTCACGGCATTACAGCCTGCGTTCCTACCTTGGCCGGCACACTGCAGGAAGACATCGAGGTCATCCGAAAAGGACTGAAGGAAACCGACCACTTCAAACGAACGCCGAATCTGGTGGGATTCAGACCGGAAATCCTCTACATCAGCGATGCCAGCGCCGGCTCTTCCGACTCTCTGGCCCCGATCACGGCGGAAAACACCGAGGCCCTGTTCGAAGCCGGCCAAGGGACGATCCGCATATGGGACGTTTCGCCCGAGCTGGAAGGGGCAACGGATTTCATCCGCTGGGCCGCGCGCAATGGCATCGTCACCAGCATGGCCCACAGCTTCGCGGATGTCCCCCAAATTCGTGAGGCCGTGGACGCAGGCATGCGCCTGGTAACGCATTTCTACGACCTGTTCCCCATTCCCGAGGAAATCGATGAGGGGGTCTACCCGGAAGGAGTCACCGACTATATCAACATCGAGGACAGGCTGACCGTGGAAATCATTCCCGACGGCGTCCACGTCTATCCGATGCTGGTGGAAAAATCACTGCGCTGCAAGGGAATGGAGCGGGTGGTGTTCATCACCGACAGCGTACCCGGCGCAGGCAGCTCCCCCGGAATATACGACGGCTTGTATCCCGGCTGGAAACTGGAAGTGACCCCGGATCGCGGGGTGCGCAGGGTGTCGGACGACCTGCTGTCCGGTAGCGCCCTGACCTTGGAAAAAGGATTCTTTCGCGCCGTTAACGTTTACGGTCGTTCGCTCCCGCAGGCCTCGATGCTCTGCTCAGGCAATGCCGCCCGTCTGCTGGGCATCGATCGCAAAGGGTACCTAGCCTCCGGTATGGACGCCGACATCATTATCGTGAACCCGGACCTGGAGCTGCAGAAAGTAATCGTCGCCGGGAAGCCGAGCGACCCGCGGCGGCCATAGAGCCCCCTGCGACTACAGAGCCCCCCGCCGCTATCGTGTCCCCGCGGCGGTGGATCGCCCCGCTCCCGGCATGAGGGCGGCCGGGAAGCCTACTCGACCTCCAGGGCCATTCCCCCGCTGCCGAAATCGGCTGCCCCGGACAAAACCCCAGACTCGGGATCGATGGCGATCGCGTGCACCAGGCCGAGCCCCCCGTGGCTCTCGGGCATGCGCCGGACGGGATGGCGCTTCTCGACTTCAGCGCATACGTGGCCGGGAATGCGGGCCTGGCAGCGGATGAGGTCGCCCTGGCAGTCCATGCGGGCAGCGAGCACCGCCCGCTCTACAGGCATGCCGAAATCGATCACATTCACAATCACCTGGACCAAAGAGGTGATGATCCGGGTCGCCCCCGGGGCGCCGATCACCAGAATGGGCTGATCCTTCCTGTAGATGATGGTCGGCGTCATGCCGGTGGTGCGCCCCTTGCCCGCAGCGATTGAATTGGGGTGACCCGGGACCGGGTGAAAATTGACCATGGAGTTGTTGTACATGAAGCCCAGGCCCGGGGTAATCACGCCGGAGGAAGTCCCGAGGGAATGCGTCAGGGCGACGCAGTTTCCGCCGCTGTCGACCACGCTGAGGTGGGTGGTCTCCGGGGGCTCTGAAGGCGCAAAGACCACCTCAATCGGCCCGCCGCTCCGGATCTCTTCGTACCAGTATCGAGCTCTTTCGCTGGAGATCATCCACTCCAGAGGAACATTCACGAAGCTCGGATCCCCGAGATGGGGATTGCGATCGGCAAAGCCCGCTTTCATGGCCATGGCTATCGTGTAGATGTAATCCGGCGAATTGTGTCCCATGGAACGCAGGTCAAAATGCTCCAGGATGTTGAGGATGGCGAGCAGGGTCGCTCCCCCGTGGGGAGGCGGAACCGTTTCCACACGGAAGCCGCGGTAGGTTGTCGCTATGGGGTCGCCCGAACGTGCCTGGTAATTTTCCAGGTCAGAGATGGTGACAAAGCTGCCATTCTTATCCAGATCCCTGCTGATGATCTCACCCAGGCTCCCCGTGTAGAAATCTTCCGGCCCGTCGTTTGCCAGCCGGGTCAACGTAGCGGCGTAGTCGGGGTTTCTTAGCGCTGCCCCCTTGTCGAGAGACTTTCCCTCGGCCGTGAGGTAGATCCGGCTCGCTTCGGCATTGCTGCGGATGATATCGATAAAGGAGTAGGCCTCGGGGTATCTGGCCCGTTCCTTCCAGTAGTTGTCCACAGCGGCGCTGACCATATAGCCCTCGCGGGCGATGCGAATCGCGGGTTGCAGAGCACGCTTCCATGAGATCGTTCCCCAGTTTGAGAGCATCTCTGTCAGCCCTCTTACTGCTCCGGGCGTACAGATGGCGGTGTATCCCACCGTGTTGACGCCGTTTTTCAGGAAATAGCCCCACCCGTCGGGATTCGGCCGGATCACCTCGTTGACCCACATGTCCGGCCTCACTGCAGAACCAGCCAGAGCCGGCGCGTCGTGGATTTGGGAGAGTCCTTGACCGCCCTTTCCCGGAACAAACAGGTTCAAGAGCGTATAGCCGCCGATCCCGCACATCTGCGGATTCACAACGCCCTGCACCAAAGCGGCCGTAACCGCAGCATCCACCGCGTTGCCGCCTTCCACCAGCACCCGCCATCCCTCTTCCACCGCGAGAGGCTCGGAGGCGACGATCATTCCCGGCATATCAGATCCTTTGAGCTCAATCTTCGCTGAACAGCTCCACCACCTCCTGCGGAGAGGTGGAGCCGATCACGGTGCGGCAGAAGGCCTGGCTTTTGGTGATGCGGGCGATGTCCGCCAGAGCCTCGATGTGGGGACCGGACTGGTCCGGCGGCGCGAGCAGCAGAAAGAACAACCTGGATGGGTTGCCGTCAATTGCCTGGAAATCGATTCCCCTGGGCGAGATGCCCAACGCCACGGTCAGGGCGTTGACGGCCGGGGTCTTGGCGTGGGGTACGGCGATGCCCTGCTCCAGACCGGTGGAACCCATGCTCTCCCGCTTCATCAGGGCGTCGTACACCGACTCCACGTCCGAAATTTTGCCGGCGTCCCTCAAGCACTCCACGAGCTCCCGAATCACCTCCGGTTTGGTGGTGGAGACCAGGGGAACCTTGACAACCTCCGGTCGAATCAAATCAACTAGTGCCATAGTCAATCCTTTCTCTACAGCTCAGGTCAGGGCGTCGTAAAGTTCCCAAACCCGGTCTTCATCTTTCACGATCAGCACGGAGCAGGCAACGCTGCGCATGGCCCGCTCGGCCTCATTGTAGAACTCATCCCGGCGGCTGCGCACGTGGGACAGCTCGCCGATCACCAGAAGATCGATGTCCTTCTCCTGCACGTACTTTTTGATCTCCTGATGGACGGCTCCACTGACGCTGACCGTTTCGATGGCCAGCCCCTTCTTGCGGGCCAGGCTCTGCACGTGGTTCAGATAGCGGTTGGCGTCCGCTTCCAGGTCGCGCTTGTACTCCTCCTCCTCGGCCTTGATGAAAATCCGGGCCTTGAGCAGGTCATCCAGCGCCCGCGTGTTGACCACGTACAACGCGGCCAGGTCGGCACGAAGCGTACGGCTCAACACGACCGCATACTGGGCCGCGGTGATCGAGCCCTCGGTTCCATCGACGTATACGAGAATCTTTTTAATCGGACCGTTCATGCTCCTCGCTCCGCTTGCTCCTTTGCTTCCAGACGGTTCTTCACCATCTTCATCAGAACGAACATGTCCCGCTCGTTCTCCTCCAGCCTGTTCTGGATGAAGCCCACCGTCTGCTCCAGGTCGGGAATGGCGATCTTCTCCAGTGCATTGACTTTTCGGATCGTCTTGCGCACCTCCGCGGCCAGGCGGATGATCGAGATCTTCAGCTCCGCCAGCCGTCCCATCAGCTGCAGGGCTTCCTTGAACTCCTCAAGGGAGTTGTCGATCCAGAAACTGGTGCCCAGCGGGCTGAAGTACGGTGGATGCTCCGCAAAGCTGGTCTCCACGACCGGAAGCCGCACCCCCATCACCCGGCGGGTCTTGAGCTCGATCTCCGTGCGGATGTTCACCGCGCTGGCCAGATTCGACACCCGCAGCTTGCCCATGCGCAGCACCGCCTGTTCCAGGGTCCGGTACGCCTCTTCCAGGGCCTTGATCACGCGCTCCTGGAAGTCAACCGCCTGGTCCACCAGGTTGAGCAGCTCGATGACCAGGATGTTGCGCTTCTGATCCAGCAGCTCGTGCCCCAGGCGGGCGAACTCCAGCTCATTGCGGATGCGCAGGAGGTTGGTTTTGGTCGGCGCTACGTTCGGCAATCCTATCCCCCGTAGTACTTCTCGATCTCCTCTTCACTGACCCGGTGCAGCTCCTCCACCGGAAGAAGCCTCAAGGCCTCCCAGCCCAGCTCCAGAGTCTCTTCGATGGTGCGCTCCTCGCTCTTCGTCTGGCTGACGAACTTGCGTTCAAAGCTCTCCCCGAACTCGAGGTATTGATGATCGAGGGGAGTCAGTTCCTCCTCTCCGATCACCGAGGCCAGGTTGCGCACGTCCTTGACGTAGCTGTAAGCGGCGAACAGCTGGCTGGCCAGGTGGGGATGATCAGCCCGGGTCATGCCTTCGCCGATCCCGTCCTTCATCAGCCGGGACAGGGAGGGAAGCCCGGCAACGGGGGGATAGATGCCCCTGGCATCCATCTCCCGCTCGAACACGATCTGTCCCTCGGTTATATAGCCGGTCAGATCCGGAATGGGATGAGAGATGTCGTCGTTGGGCATGGTCAGGATCGGCACCTGGGTTATGGACCCGGTAAACCCTTTGATCATGCCTGAACGCTCGTAGATCTCCGCCAGGTCGGAGTACAGGTAGCCGGGGTAGCCTTTGCGGGAGGGGATCTCCCCCCTGATGGTGGAGATCTCCCGCAGGGCCTCGCAGTAGTTGGACATGTCGGTCATGATCACCAGGACGTGCATGTCTTTTGTGAAGGCCAGGTATTCGGCCAGGGTAAGGGCGGTTCTCGGTGTGATCAGCCGCTCTATGGAAGGATCGTCGGCCAGGGAGAGAAACAGGGCCACGTTCTCCAGGACCCCGGAGCTTTCGAAACTGTCGATGAAGAAACGGGCCACATCGTGCTTGACCCCCATGGCGGCGAAGACCACGGCGAAACGGCTCTCCTCCCCGCGGATCTTGGCCTGCCGGGCGATCTGGGCGGCCAGGGCGTTGTGGGGCAGCCCGTTGCCGGAGAAGATCGGCAGCTTCTGACCGCGAATCAGCGTGTTCATGCCGTCGATGGCGGATATTCCGGTCTGAATGAAATCCCGCGGATACTCCCTTGCGGTGGGATTGATCGGCCTGCCGTTGACGTCCAGCTGCTCCTCTCCGATGGGGGGAGGACCGCCGTCGATCGGCCGGCCCAGGCCGTTGAACACCCGTCCCAGCATCCTGTCGCTGACCGGGAGGGTATGGGGCTCCCCCCGGAAGCGGACGTGGGTTCCCGGCATGGTCAGCCCCGAAGTACCGGCGAACACCTGCACCACCACGATGTCCGCGGAAGTGTCCAGGACGATGCCCAGCCGGGTATCCCCGCCGGGATCCACGCATTCCACCAGGTCCCGGTAGCCCACCGGGTGTGTGTTGCGCACGAACACCAGGGGTCCCTCGATGCGATCCACCCCGATGTACTCCCGGCCGGCCAGAAGGCGCTTCTGGGCCTCTTCCAAATCGCCGGTGGAGTTTTTACTTTTCCTCATAGATCTCCTCCAGCTGATCGAGGGAGCGCTCAAGGCGGGCGGCCAGCTTGTCGAAGCCCCGGGCATCGTCATTGGCGATCGTGAACTTCATCTTCACCACGTCCTGGAGCACCTTCATGCGCCTCAGCCGGACCAGGGTCATCCCCCGCCGGATCGCCTCGGCCCCCCGGCGCCAGTAGGTCAAAATGATGGCGAGCATCCGGCTCTGCTTGTCCACCGTGGAGTAGCGGTCCACGTCGTCGAAGGCATTCTGCTGCAGGAAGGCGTTCTTGAACAGGGAGCAGACTTCGATTACGAATCGCTGGCTGTCCGGCAGGGCATCGGGCCCGACCAGCTTGACCACCTGCTGCAGCCTCACCTCCCGGTGCAGCAGATCCAGGATCTCCGCCCGGTCCTTCGTCCAATCGCCTCCCACTTCCTGCTCCCACCAGGGGGTGACCTCCTCTACGTACTCGCTGTAGCTCTCCAGCCAGGAGATGGCCGGGTAGTGGCGGGCGTTGGCCAGCTGGCGGTCCAGAGCCCAGAAGCAGCGTACGAAGCGTTTGGTGTGCTGGGTCACCGGCTCGGAGAAATCCCCCCCGGGAGGGGACACCGCCCCCACCATGGATACCGAGCCTCTCTGGCCGGCCAGAGTGTTCATGGATCCGGCCCGCTCGTAAAACTCGGCTATGCGGGTGGGCAGGTAGGCGGGAAAGCCCTCCTCCGCCGGCATCTCCTCCATGCGCCCCGAGAGCTCCCGCAGCGCCTCGGCCCAGCGGGAGGTGGAGTCCGCCATGACCGCCACGTCGTAGCCCTGGTCGCGGTAGTACTCGGCCAGGGTCGCCCCGGTGTAGATCGAGGCTTCCCGGGCGGACACGGGCATGTTCGAGGTGTTGGCTATCAGCACGGTGCGCTCCATCAGGCTGCGCCCGGTTCGGGGATCGATGAGCTTGGGAAATTCGCTGAGAACGTCGGTCATCTCGTTGCCCCGCTCGCCGCAGCCGATGTACACGATGATCTGCGCGTCGCACCACTTGGCGATGGCATGCTGGGTCATGGTCTTGCCCGTCCCGAACCCCCCCGGGATGGCCACGGTGCCTCCCCGGACTACGGGAAAGAGGGTGTCGATGACCCTCTGCCCGGTAATCAGGGGGCGGTTCGCCGGCAGTCGTTCGCCCGTGGGTCTGGGGGTGCGGATGGGCCAGCGCTGCATCATGGGCACGGCCCGCTCCCCGCCTTCGCTTTCGATCAGGGCGATCGGCTCTTCCACCGTGTACTCCCCTTCGACGGCCAGGGACTTCAATGTTCCCCCCGCGTCGGGGGGAAGCAGGATGCGGTGTTCGATCCGCTCGGTTTCCTGCACCGTGCCGACAACGACGCCTCCGCTCACCTGAGAGCCGGCAGCAAGATCGGCCGGATGGAACAGCCACTTCTTCTCCCGATCCAGGGAGGCTGCGCGGATGCCCCTCTCGATGAAGTTTCCGGACAGGGCCAGGATTCGCTCCAGGGGCCGCTGGATGCCGTCGTATATGGTCCCGATCAATCCCGGGCCCAGCTCCACGGACAGGGGACTTCCGGAACCGAAGATGTTGTCTCCCGGAGCGATTCCGGTGGTGTCCTCGTAGACCTGGATGATGGCCCGATTTCCGGCCAGCTTGATGACCTCCCCGACCAGGCGCACCTCCCCCACCCGCACCAGCTCCAGCATCATGGCGTCGCTGACGCCGGCGGCTTCGATGACCGGACCGTTGACCCGCCTTACCTGTCCGATTATTCGTTCTTCCATATTATATCTTGGATCATTTTGCGAATTTCCGACTGCCGGCGCAGCAGCCTGGTGGCCACCTGATTGTTGAACTCCACCCGTCCGTCCGCGGCCTTCAGCACCACCCCCTGGGGGATCAGGGGACCGTCCTCCGCCAGGGTCAGGCTCACCTTCCTCCCCGTGAGCTCCGCGACCTTGCCCTGGGCATCCTGAAGCAGCCGTTTGTCGATCTGCTTCCGTTCGGCCGCGGAGGCGTTCACGGTCGCTTGCTCCACATCCAGTCCGATCGCCCCTTCCACGATCCAGGCCAGCAGCACCTCCCGGTACGCCGGCTTGCCGATCATCCCGGCGAGCTGCTGCCGAACCCGGGAGAGCACCTCCTGAACCACCTGCTCCTGCAGCTTCAAGTGCGTGCGCCGGTGCTCCATGAGCAGTGAGGAGGCGGATTGAGTACGGATGCGCTCCGCTTGTTCCTCGGCCCTGCTCTCCGCCTGCTGGACCACGGCCCTGGCCTGTTCCTCGGCGGCCCGGATCCGCTCCTCCGCCGCTTTTTCGGCTTCGCTGATGATCTTCTCAGCCTCCGCCCCGGCATCCTGAGCGATGCCGTCGATCAGATCCGCCTGCTGCTCCGTGTCCTGCTCCGCCTGCTGGTTCCGCCTCCTGCGATCGCTCATAGCTTGATACCTATTGCCTGGTTGACCATCTCCCGGATTCCCGGTTTACCGGGAAGAGGTCCCTGCCGGTCCGGGATCTCCACGATCAGCGGGAAATTCCGGGTGAAGATGAAGCGATCCACCTGGGGACGAATCAGATCGGCCACCCGCTCGGTGATGATGATGATCCCGATGTCCGACTGCTCCATGGCCGCGTTAAAGGCCTCCTGGGCCTGAGCGACGCTGGTGGCGGCCGTTCCTGCCACACCGACCAGTCCGAAACCGAGCACGGCATCCTCATCCCCGATGATGAAGTAGCGCATTCTCTCGAGCCTATCGTCCTATATTCTCCCCAGGATCATCAGAGCGGTGATGAATCCGAAGACCACCAGACCTTCGGCCAGGGCTATGAAGATCAGGGCCTGGCTGGCAATCTCCGGCCTCTCACCGATGGCGCCCATGGCGGCCGCCCCCACGTTGGCGATGGCTATGCCGGCACCGATCGCGCCGAAACCGAACGCGATGGCTGCGGCCATCAGGCCGAAGCGGGCCACCGAAGCGCGTTCGGCGGTCATCTCCACCTCGGCCGGCGGTGCCTGTTCCTGGGCGAAGACCCGCACCACCGAGACCATCCCGAACATGACGAAGAAGGCAAAAAGAAAGACCAGGCTCAAGAAGATCTTCCGTCTGAATCTCGTTCTGTTTGTTTTTTCCACCCCTTCCTCCTAAGCAGAAGTTTTATGCAGCGACACCGGGGCATAGGCCCGTCCGGAGCCGCTGAAATATTTGGAGAAGAACTCGTAGTAGTTCAGCCTCAATGACTGGATTCCCGCGGACAAACCCTCCAGAAGGATAACCAGTACGTTGCCGGCGATCAAGACGAGATAGGAACCAACGGTGAAGCTCCCGGAAGGTCCGCCGATCATGCCGGCGATCGAGAAGAAAGCCATCATCAGGCTGACGTGGGCGATTCCCAGGCCCGCCACCCGCATGAAGGAGAGGGTGTTGGCAAGGTAGCCGGAGAAGATCTCCAGGATCTCCACGATCCATTCCATGAAAAAATCCACCGGGGTGAGCAGGGTGAAGGGTTTGCGCGGCTTGTGAAGCAGGTACTCCAGCGCCGGCTTGAGGGTCAGGATCAGCACGGGGATGCCGATCAGGAAAATGAGAAGATTTGCGTCAGGCAGCTGCCTGTAATCATGCCTGACGAAGTACGTGGCCGCGTACACCCCGGCCGCGTAGATCCAGCCGCCGATCAGGCCTCCCTTGTCGAAGATCAGTCGAAACCATCTCCGTTTGGCCACGCAGTTGATCCAGTTGAGCGCCAGCCCCAGGGCGATGACGGCGATGCCGAAATAGATGGTGATCACCAGGATCCCGTAGATATCGCTCACCAGACCCCCTCCCCCGTGTCCGGCCACCACCGCGTGGTAGTCGAACCACAGAGGTTCAAACCACTGCATTCCGAAATACGAGCCGAACAGGACGCCGGCGACCACAGCGGCACCTCCGCAGTAGGCGATCAGGCGCAGAAGGTCGCGCACCCCCTGACGAGCGTCCCGGTTCAAAATGGAGCCGAGCGCTCCCACCAGGATCAATACTGCGCCGTGCCCGGCGTCGCCGAACATCAGGCCGAACATGATCAGGTAGGCCACGGCCACCAGGGGCGTGGGATCGATGGTGCCGTACTCCGGGACCGAATAGTTGGTGACCAGCATCTGGAAGGGGGAGAGGAAGCGGGGATTGTGCATCTGAACCGGCACCGAAGCCGGATGCTCCCTGGAAACCTCCCGCCCCCGGTGCCATTCCAGATAGCACTGGCCGTCGGTGACGCGGCGCACCGCCTCGGTCACGACGGGCCGTTTACCGGAAGGCAGCCACCCTGAAAATATGACGGTTCGGGCGGTCTTGCTGAAGAAGGACTGCACGCGCGCGTAGAGCTCATTGAGACGCAGGTTTCTCCACATCTGCTCCAGGGCTGGAAGCTTCTCCCGGACCAGAGATTCCGCCCGAGATCTCAGCTGTTCCTGCTCGTCCTTCAGAAGCCGCAGCTTGTTCTCCAATTCCTCCCGTACCTGTTCCTTTTTTCCGGACAGTTCCCGGGGGAGATGAACGTCGGTCCACTCGAACTTGTCCAGCACGTGGTCCAGCTGTCCCTCGTCTCGCTTCATGGCGATCAGAAGCAGCAGGGTCCGGTTGTCCTGGGCACCCATCTCCATCACCACGTTCGGAACTTCTGCCAGGGCCTGCTCGAAGGGCTCGAGAAGGGAGCTGCGGATGGAGCCGGTATGGACACTGAGGAAGGAATACTGGGAGCGGGCTTCCACCACCTCGCTCAGGTTGCCGAACATCTGCAGCTGCCGCTGGATATCCTGAAGCCGGAGGATTTCCTGCTGGCGGACGTTCTGGCGATCCCGGATTTCCTGAACCGAAGCGGCCAGGGTATCGAGAACCCTGGTCGTTTCATCCAGGTCGACCGCCTGCAGATCCTCCACCTTGAGGTCCTCTCCTGTCGGAGGTTTCTCCTTCACCATGGCGAAGAAACCCTCTATCCGCCGGCGTATCTCCGTGATTCCCGCTTCTGCCAGCGCCGGCACCACCGCCTCCACCTTCGCGCCCACCTCCCGGTCGACCTCGGTAATGCTCACGAAGTGAAGCAGCCCAAGGCGCAGAAGCTCCTTGGTTACCGCGTCGGCGTGGTGATCGAGAACCACGGCCACGACCTGCTGCATCGGTTCGGTGAAGATCATAGCGCCTCTAGATCAGTGCCAGGATGCTTTCCTCCGGCCATTCGTAGAACTTGGCGTTCAGAACGGTCATGATTTTTCGCATCTCGTCGCTCTTGAGAATAAAATAGGCCATAATGATTCCGATTGTGAAGGGGTAGCCGGCCAGGATTTTTCGCACCTCGATCGTCATGATCTGCCCGAGGACTCGTTCGATCATGGTCAGGCGGGAGGTGATCCTGGTCTGATCCCGGGAGGCCAGCAGGGGAGCGATCTCCGGGTAGCGCCTTCCCACCAGGGTGGAGATCTCCCGATCGGTGTGCTCCGACTCGTAGCTGGCCCGCATCAGCTCCGGAGCCAGGTTCAACCCCCCGGGAAGGGTGCTGCCAAGCGCCTGCTCCACATCCAGGGAGTAGAAGTGCTTGAAACGGATCAGCCAGCCGATATTCTGCAGATCGATTTCCACCCCGATCAGGCGCTGGGCGATGTCCCGGTCTCGGGGCGTAAGCTGATCCGCCGCCTGCACCAGACGTCCGAACTGGAACCGGTCCAGGGCCAGCTCCAGTGAAAACAGGCTGGAGTCCTCCATAACCCGTCCCGCGTGCTGCCGCACGATTGCGCCGTAGGGGGTGGCCTGCAGCCGTTCGGCGGCCTGCTCCAGCGTGTCGGCGTGGATCACTGCATCGAGGTCGATGGGGTGATGGATCGGTTCACGCAGAAGATAGCTCAGCGCATCCTCGATGCTTCGTCCCCGGATCCGCCTGTCGAACCAGAGGCGCAGTGCGTTTTTCAGGTTTTCCGTCTCGAAGCGCATGCTGAGGGCGTGAACGAAGCCGCGCACCTCCTCTTCCACCAGCTTCTCCAGCTCCAGGTAGATCGCCAGCTCTTCGGAGAGCATCTCGAGCTCCGCGCTTTTGATGTCCCCCGTTTGTTCGTAGATTTTCTGCACCGGCGCGAAATCCGTTTCCGCCAGCATCTGCACGCTCTCCGCCAGGGAGCGGGAGCGCACCAGCTGCCGGATGAACTCCTGCGGCAGGATCTTGCTGATCCGGGTCCGCAGCTTGGCATTGATGAAGGCGTAGGTTTTAAGGGGTCCTGCCACAATCCTCACCCGTTCCGCACAGCCGTGATCGAATCTGTGGGCTTCGCGGAACCTTCCGGTACCGCGAAACCGGAGCGCGTCCAGGGCGCGCGCAGATCCTCAAGACCACTCCGAAGCCGTGACCAGCCTGATCACCGCCTCCGCGGCGCGTTCGATGTCATGTTCGTGGCTTTGAAAAAACTCCCGGCTCTCTCCCTGGGCCTGCTTCAGGGACTTGTCATGCTCCGCCCGGACCTGAGCGCGGGCTTTTTCCAGGATCTCCTGGGATCGCTTTCCCGCCTGCTCGCGGGCCTCCTGCAGCCGGGCCTGGACATCCCGATCCGACCGGGCGCGGATCTCTGCGGCTTTGCTGCGGGCTTCCTGGATGCGCTGCTCCGCGGCCTGCTCGGCTTCCAGTACCTTGGTTACGATTTCCTGCATGAGCTCATCCCACCTCTCCCGACCCTTATACCACATTCCGGCTCGGTCCTGCAATCACGG
>JAFGQJ010000111.1 GCA_016935715.1 Spirochaetales bacterium | reverse complement strand
GGCTCCCAATTTGATGAGAAAGGTTGACAAACTTTTTTTTTTGGTCCATATTCTTCCCCCGGCGGCAGACCCTGAGCTACTGTAGAGGTGTGAATGAGTACGACGTTCAAGAAGGAGATGCGGCAGAAACTTCTCGAGCTGAAGGAACAGATCCTGAGGCAGCTTGTCTCTGAAAGCGATGAGTTCCAGGAGCTCGTCGATGACATGGAACCCAAGGATCTGGCGGACATCGCGGCTGAGGATATAGACAGGCGGATCCTGGAGGTGCTGGGGTCGCAGGAGATCAGGAGGCTTCAGTTGATCGATGCGGCGCTGGGGCGGATGGAAAACGGCCACTACGGGATTTGCATGAGCTGCGGAAAAAAGATCCCGGAGGAACGATTGAAAGCCATACCCTATGCGATCCTCTGCATCGAATGCAAATCCTCCGAGGAACGCCGCAACCGCTAGCTTCGCCGACAACTGCATCCACAGACAGAGGCATCTAATCGACCCGCACCGGTTCTCCGATAATAGGAGTAGACGGTGGATGGTCGGCTATGATCCAGAACGTTTCTTCGACTCAAACCGGTGTTTTTCTCGACGTGATACGCATCCAGAACCTCCGCAGCGGACGGATCGCCCTTCCCGTAAATCCGGCTCACGCCGTATACGCACGGTTCAAGCACATCCGGGGAGTGCCGGCCCATGATGGGGGGGCGCCACTTTTCAGGCTGCGTGTTCTGGACAACCTGATCGACAGGCTTCTGAGCTTTGACGAGCCGGTGCCTGCGATACAACCGCTGCAGGAGCTCCAGACCCAGGCCATCGATCCGCTGATCGGCGCTCTGCAGAATCAACTCCGCGCTCATCTGCTGCAATTTCCCTCCTCCTTCGGAGGCGATTTCCCGGAAACGGGCATGCTCGTCGACCTGATTGCCTGATTCGGAGGGATCGCAGAGGCTCTGCCATCTCTATCGGGGAAGGCGGAAAAACGGATTTCCCTTGATTTCCCGTTCGATCGTCGTGTCCAACCCGTGACCGGGAAATACCCTGGTCTCGGGGGGCAGGGTGAGGATCTTGCTGCGGATCGCATCGATCAGGGTCTTTTCGTCCCCTCCCGGAAGATCCGTTCTGCCGATGCTCATGAAAAAAAGGCTGTCCCCTGAAAAAAGCAGAGAGTCTTTTTCGCTGTACAGACAGATGCTTCCTCTGGTATGCCCCGGGGTCTCGAGGACGGTGAGATCCGTATTGAAGACCGTATCCCCTTCTTTGAGGATGATATCCGGCTCTGGGAGGTCGGAGAAGAAATCCGCGAATTCATCCGGATCATTCAAACCGAGATCCTTCAGGGTTTCCCGGTTGGTTTTCGCCGATTTCTTTCCGAGAAAATTTCTATCGGCCTTGTGTATGGCGATCGGGATGTCGATCCCTTCTTTGCCGTAGAATTGCTTCAGCTTCCCCGCCGAAGCGGTGTGATCGAAATGCCCATGGGTGAGCACGATGCCCGATGGGATCATCTTCAGCATGTTGATGCTGGATACGATCTGCAGCTCGCTGCCGCCCGGGTCGATGACGATGCATTCCTTCTTCCCGTCAGAGTACAGGTAGCAGTTGGTTTCCATGGGACCTACTATTAATCTCTCTATCATGGTAGGCTATAGCCTACTGTATATGTCGGGCTTTGACAACCTGAGAGCATCTGACGGGCGGGCATGGACGTGACGGCTGAACTCGGTTCGATCTTCCTGGTATTCGCTGTAGCGTTTCTTTTTTTTGGACTCATTCCGGGCATAGGAGCCTTCTTCACGCGGTCCCGCTGGAGGCTGTTTCGCCGACGCGTGGCGGAGAGCTCGCTGTATCCGTTCTTGAGTTATTCCGATCTGTCCCGCCGCGGAGATTTCCTGGGCCGCTACCGTGTCTTCGGCCAACTGGAGGCGATCCAGGGAGAAAACAGGATATGGGTGAACAACGGCAGCTTCACCGTGGAGGCCGATCTACGGCAGGCGAAGCTGTACTTCCTGCCTTCATTCTCGGGAGCAGCCCGCAGTCTGCCGGTGGAGCGCCTCCAGGAGGAGGTCCCGGATGAACAGACGGCGCTGGTAGACTGGAATCAGATCAATACACTACCCGCAGGTACGCAGATGTACATCGCGGGGCAGCTGCACTGCCAGGAAGAACAGGCGGTTTTCCGTTCCCAGGGCAAAGATCCGCTGCTGGTGGTGCTCTACGACGGACAGAGGAACACGATCGTGCAGCGTGCCGTTTGGGGGGGAAGGCAGAAAAACGAGTATTGGAATCAGTTCACCGTGGCCTCGCTGCTGACCGGCTCGTTCTGCATGTTGCTGCTGGCCTATATTTTCATGCGTTCCAGCCCATCCAGGCTGCCCGTCCTGTTTTCCCTGTCTCTGGCCTTTTTCCCGATTTTGGGGGTGTTGCCCCCGGGATTCGTTCTCTACTATCTGTACCGCTTTTTCTGGAAACGCGCCCGCCTGCTCAGGGCGGAACGGGACCTGCTGCGGCTGCCGCTGCGTTACTACCCGGAATCGGAGGGCGTGGAGGCCGGGAAGAGCGCCCCCCTGCCGACCGGCGAGACCTACCTCTGCACCAGGGATGCCGGATTGATGATAAAGGGAGAGCTGATCATCCGCGGCGCGATTATTCCTGCGCTGAAGGGAAGGGAGATGGAGGAGCTGTTCCTCTTTGGTTCCTGCGTCGAAGCAGAAAGCCGGCGCTGGCTGCAGGCTCCCCGCGATCCCATGGCGGAGCTGGTGCTGGTGATGGGAAATCCGGCGCTGCTCGCCGGCAGATGCAATCGTCGGGCACGATTGTTCGCTCTGCTCTCGGTGCTCGGGGTATTTTCCGCTCTGACGCTCAACCTGTTTGTCCTGCTTCTCGTGTGGCACCTGATCATCCGCTAGGCTCCCCGGTCTTTTTCGCGGCCAGGGCTCGTACCTCTTTGCCCTTCTCCGCGTATCTGCGGGCGAATACGGAGCGAAATACGGACTGGCTGGGCGTTTGGCCGGAGAGCTCCAGTCCCGCCTGAAGCAGGAGCAGGACCTTGGTGTGGAGGTAGTAGTCGAAGTAGTCGGTGATGAAGAAGATGAAGCCACCGATTTTCAGTTTTCGTTGTAGAATTGCGATATTGTCCCGCCGGAGAAAACGGCGGCGCCTGTGCCTGGCCTTGGGCCAGGGGTCCGGGAAATACAGGTGAAAGCTGTCCACCGACGCGTCGGGCAAAAGCTCGAGGACCGCCTCGGCGGTACCGTGGATTACCCGCGCGTTGGTGAGCTTCTGCCGTTCGATTTTCCCTTTGGCCTTGAGGCAGCGCTTTTTCTTGATTTCCACGCCGATGAAAAGGCTCCCGGGATTCATCCGGCAATACTCGACCATGAAGTGCCCGTTGCCGCAGCCGATCTCCACCTCGAGCCTCTGAAGCGTACCGCACAGCAGCCGGGGAAGGTCCCCGGGCTGCAGCAGCTGCCCCGTGACCGGGTTATCTCGAGGCTTCGCGTCTATCCTCCCGCTTGCGGGCGTAATTCACGGCCAGCTTTCGACCTTTGAACTCGATTCCGGACAGCTCTCTTATGGCCCGCTCGCCCAGGGAGTCGTCGATCTCCACGAAGGAGTAGTTATCCAGGATCTTGATGTCGTGAATCTGAGATCGTTCGGCTTTGAGCCGGTCGGCGAACAGCTGGATCAGATCCCGGGGAAACACCTTCCTGTTCTTGCCCATGCTCAGGAAGAGCTTGGTCACCCTGGAGCTTCTCCTTTTTTTCTTTTCCCCGGACAGGGATTGCCGGAACAGGTAGGCGGTGAAGTAGGAGCGCAGCGTCAGGGGGACATTCTTGCGAACGATCTTTCGATAGTGATTGAGGGTTTCCGGTTCTTCCTCTTCCTTGATCCGTTTGAGGATCTGCCCGATCATGCCTCTGAGCACCTGATCCTCCGAAGGGGGTGTGCCTTTTTCTGCATCCACTTTGATCTTCTCCTTGAATTGCTCGAAGTTCTGGTCCAGGGTGATGACCCTCTGCAGCACAAATGAGCGGGGTTTGTAGCTTTCCGGCCGCGGAGGCAGGCCCAGGTTGATCACGTGGGTCACCCACCGAAGGTTCCT
>JAFGQJ010000020.1 GCA_016935715.1 Spirochaetales bacterium | reverse complement strand
ACGGGCATGACCATGAACTCCTGGAAGTCGACGCTGTTGTCCGCGTGCTTGCCCCCGTTGAGGATGTTCATCATCGGCACGGGCAGCCGCACCGCTGTCGCCCCGCCGAGATACGCATACAGCGGCAGACCCGCGGAAGCCGCCGCGGCCCGGGCCACGGCCATCGAGACGCCCAGGATCGCGTTTGCCCCCAGTTCGCCCTTGTTGTCCGTTCCGTCCAGCTCGATCATCATCCGATCGATCTCCACCTGGCGACGGGGGTCCATCCCGACCACTTTGGCCGCAATGGTCTCGTTGACGTTCCTGACCGCCTTGAGCACCCCCTTGCCTCCGTAGCGTTTCTTGTCCCCATCCCGAAGCTCCACCGCCTCGTTCTCTCCGGTGGACGCCCCGGAGGGCACGGACGCGGAAACCACGACGCCGTTCTCCAGAGCGCAAAACACGCGCACCGTCGGGTTGCCCCGGGAGTCCAGAATCTCCAGGGCGCTCAGGCTCGAAATCACGCTTTTCATTTTGCCTCCTCCTCTATATACATTGTACCGGTCTACGCGGAGCGGACCCGCGCCCGCTGTTCTGTCGCGAAAATCCTGTCGTAAAGATCTCTTCCGTAACTGGTCTCCAACGGTCCGCCTTCCTCCATCTTGAAGGTCCTGGTCCCGTCCTGCCGACGTCCCGCCCGCAGGAAGATCACCCTGTAACCGTTGCAGCCATAGAAACCGAGGGCCAGCTCGTACATATGAGTAACGAAGAACACTTTGACGGCCTTGTCAAGCAGGGCTGTCACGATCTGCCGGGCAATCTCCGAACCTTCCCGCTCATTGGTGGCGGAAAAGGACTCGTTGAACAGGACGAGGGAGTTTTTCCCGATGTGATCCACGATCTCGCTCATCCTG
The DNA here is from genome assembly GCA_016935715.1 of Spirochaetales bacterium. Lineage (GTDB taxonomy): Bacteria > Spirochaetota > Spirochaetia > SZUA-6 > DRHE01 > JAFGQJ01. The sequence goes on along the minus strand of JAFGQJ010000020.1, from coordinate 12,387 downwards.
CCGAGCTCCTCGTCGAACTTTCCGCTCTTCATGCCCGGATCCTCTTCGCGCCCGTAGTGGGTGAATACGCCCCGGCAGACGTTGGCCCGGAAGGACCGCGCCGCCACGAACAGGCCGCACTGCATCATGAGTTGGGCTATGCCGATGCCACGGAGAAAGGTTGATTTGCCCCCCTGGTTGGCGCCGGTAATGAACGCCAGTTGCCTGCCGTCCGCTTCCACATCGCTGCCCACGACCGTGCCCTCCATGTTCAGGGCCAGGGAGGCATCATACAATCCACGGAAGGCGTGCATGCGCTCGGCGGCAGCCGCCGGGTCCGGCATGCAGGTCGGAAGGTCCCTCAGCGCGAACTCCTCGTGGAGGTTGAGGCAGCCGACGTAGAAGGCCAGCTCCGTCCGCAGCATGGTGAAGAAACTTACAACGTGGTCTGCAGACTGGGCCAGGGCGTTGGCTACCGGATTGATCCCCTGGTCCCGCATCTCTCCCAGCGCTCGTGCGCCGCCTTCGTCCCGGTCGGCGATGCGGAAGGAAAAGGTGGCAGGCGCCGTGGCCACGATTCGTTTCAGCCAGCCGCCGATCCTGTTAGGCCGGCGAAGCACGTAGTCCGTGCCCTTGTTCCCGTCACCCAATCGTGCGCTGACCATTGCGCCCTTGCGCAGGCGCAGCTCCTTCAGCTGCCGGAACACGACAGCCAGATACTCCTCGCTCAATTCCCGGCGCAGCATGGCGAACAGGGAGGTAAAGCCCTGGGAGTGGAAGGTGGCGTCGTGGTTCTCCGCGATGATGCGCAGTTCCCTGAGCACCTCCATGTACTCGTGAAGCAGCTCAACCGAACCGTGCAGGATGGAGGAGGGATATGAGCGGGCGAACACCCCGAGGTAATGTTTCCTCCTTCGTTCAATAGCTTCCTCGGTCAGTGCGTAAAGCTCTCGAACGACCTGCGGATGTTCGATGCAGTCCGTTAGGATTGCCTGGCGGTAGCGGATGGCTTCCACTTCGGTCAGGCTGGACAAAAGGGCTCGTTTTGCCACCGCGTCGATGAGCGCATCGCCGCAGGACATGGCCTGTATAAGGGTGTCCAGTCCCAGATCCTCCCTCAGGGCTTGCTCGTTCCACGGCAGCTGCGCCTTATCATCGAAATCCTTGTCCCTGTGCATGAGAAACACGTTCATGTCCGTACCCGTTCCTTGATGGATTCATAGCTCAGGCGATGCCTGGCGGCCAAGGACAGGGCATAGGCCAGACCATCGGCAGGGCCCGGCAGCACCTTGAACGTCCGTACCATGGGATCCTGCGGATCCACCGCTGCGACCATGCTGACCGTGTGCGGCCCTGCAGCTGCCAGCTCGTCCAGGAAGGTGACGAGCACGCCCACGGAACCTGTCTCGAGGACCTGATCCAGGATGCTCCTGCTGAGGAACAGGGCATCCTGGAGCGTCGTGGAGGTGAAAATCTCGTTCATGATGATGACGCTGCGTTCGGTGGACCGGGTCAAGATGCCGTGGATCCGCAGGAGATCGTCCTCCAGCTTGCCCCGCAGCTCGGCCAGGTTCTCCCGTCTTCCGAAATGCGTGAATACCGCGTCGGCAAGAATCAGATGCGCCCGCCTTCCCGGAACGGGGCAACCCAGTGCAGCCAGATAGTGCAGCTGGCCGATGGCACGGGCGAAGGTGGTCTTCCCCCCCTGGTTGGGGCCGGTGACCACCAGCACACGTTCTTCCCCGCTCAAGTGAAAGTCACTGCACACGACTTCATTGCCCTCGGCGACCAGCTTGCAGGCGAGAGCCAGGTCGTACCCTTCGAGGCTGTAGGTATCCGCAGCGCAAGAGGCCAGCCGGGGATAGCAGCGTCCGAGGCCGGCCCGGCGTAGAGGAGCGGTTAGCTCCAGATAGGAAACGTAGAACTGTACCTCCCGGTCGAAGGTGACAATCGCCGCGTCCGCGAACTCCCGGTTTTCATCGCAGAAACTGTCGAGCCTTGCGAAGACCTCGGGGAACAGCCGGGCCACGCAGTCCAGGGCTTGGGCCTCCACGTGATTCAGGTTTGCCGGGCTTCTGATGTCGACCAGGTAGCTCTGTTGTGCATCGTGTCGGAACTTGGCGAACGTGTGCTCCACCTCCGGGGCGTAGTCCTGCTCGGATGCATACCGGTGCACCTTCACCGCTAGCCCGTCGATCAGGAGACAGTAGCGGATCTTCGAAAGCTCTTCTTTCAGGTCCTCGGCTTCAGACTGCAGGGAACGAAACGAACCACTCTGGACATGGTATCGAACGTGATCCCGAAGGGCGGCAAGCCCGCAGGAGCCGATGTCCGCATCGAGCAACTCCTGGGCCAGGGCGCTGACGGCGCGGCAATATACGTCGATGCCCTCCAGCAGCCAGCGCTTTTTTTCGTACCGATAGTCGAGCTTCTCCGCGAAGGCGACATACCGGCGCATCACCCGCATCTCGGCCGCAAAAGACGTGACCGCCGCCAACAGATGCTGCTTCTCCAGATCCTGGAACACCTCGTGGCGATAGAAGGCCTCCTCCTCGTTGTGTAGGAGTGTGTAGAAGAACGGTTCGAGACGGTACTCCTTCCTCCCCGCCGTGAGGCGGTCCATTACCTGATCGAGATTGAGATCATGAAAACAGGAAGGTTGATCAGAGCTCAGCTCCTCGGCTGCTGCTTCCACCCGACTGAACAAAACGGAAAACATGAAAAAATCTCCTGAAGGCATCGGGCCTGCGTGACTGCAAACACGCGACCTGCCCGGCCTAGCTCACGTCAGGAGTCATCAGCCCTTCACCCGGGCGGTTTTCAGGGAACTCCATCCCTGTCCCACGGTCAATCGCTTCCATGGACGGCCGGAAGCCGCCGGAACCGCCTCACGCGCAACGCCGTCGATGACGGGGCGCAGGCCGGAGGTTGCCTCACCTCTCACTCCCTCCGGCCGTCACCTTCTCTTCAATCATGCTCAGGAGCTTTCGGAGCTCATCATCCTTGCCGTTCGTTTCCAGCGCTCGGGACACCCACCCCCGGGCTTCCTCATAATCACCCTGCCTGTACAGGCACCAAGCCAGATGCTTCATGAAACGTGATTCGAATGGGTTGAGCCACACCGCCCTGCGCAGCTCGCTCTCGGCCAGCTCGAAGGAGCCGATGGCTATCAGATGCGTCGCGATGCTGTCGTGATCGTAGCCGATGACCCGGCTCGGACGCATTTGCTCCTCCCGCTCTGCGATCTGCTGAGGAGTCAAGGCCCGGCGCCTGGAGCGTTTCATCCATCCACCTGGCCGCAGGCGCGTCCGTCCTGCCCCTTCTCGGCGAACCGGCAGATTGACTCCAGGCCCTCGCCGAGCCGGTGAAGCTCCCGTAGAGCCGCTTCCAGGCGCGCCAACTCGCGGCTCGAGACCTGCTCGATCGTGCGTCGTTTTTCCAGCGTTCGCTGCACCGCCTCCTGGACCGCCGCCTTGATCGCTGAAAGCCGCTCGCGTGCCAGCGGCTTGTTGATGAGGAAAGACCGTTCCAGGCTCTGCAGGACAGACCAACGCAGGTTCTCGACGTTTCGCACCACCAGCTCTTCCAGCTGCCGCGAAACGCGCCTCAGGAGTCGATCCTTTCGGCGCGACTCGGGCAGTAGCCGGTCCACGAGACCCGGCGGGACCGGGTGCAGCGCAGTATCCCATGAGTGAGTCACCCACGTGGGCTCCTCCATGCCCTCGAGCAGCTGTCCTTCCGCAAGTGCATTCGCGGGCACTTCGAACAGCTCCGCCGCGGTGGACTGCAGCGTCGCCACCAGCTCTGCGGCCCGGCGTCGATGAGGCTCCAGTCCAGCCTCCAGTGCTTCTGTGAAGCGCTGCACCGCCGATGTCATTTCGCGCCCGAAGAACGTGGGGATCGCCTCCGCCAGGACCCTCTGAAGCTGCTCCTCGGTGAGATCCCCCGTCTGGTGGGCCTCCCCCTCGATCAACTTCGAGAGAAAGGTTCGCGCCTTGACGCGCAGCGCCTCGGCATCCTCTTCCAGCTTCTGCCGCAAACGCTGTCGATCGCCGTCCAGGTGGTCCTCGCTTCGGTCCGCCTCGCCGTCGAGCTCCTCTGCCCTGGCGGAAAATTCCTCCCCCTTGCACTCCAGATCGGCCAGCGGGAGCTGCCAGGAGCGCAGCTCCATCTCCAGGCTGAGAGTAACCTCCCCCAGGACCGTCCGCGTCCTGGCACACACGGCCTCCACCAGCGTGTCGTGTTTCTCCCGCGCCAGGAAGGAGACCAGGTGCTCTTCCACCTCTTCGAGGCCGCTCTGCTTCCAGAGACGCTGATCGAGATTCCGGCGCGCCTCCATGCCCCAGCGGGCCGAGGTACACAAGATGCGGGTGGACGGGTCAAGTCCCGCATTGTCCGTAAGCACTCCGCTGAGGAATACTCGCGCCTGCTCCAGCTCGACGGCGCTGAGGTAGTCCACCTTGTTGAGCAGAAAGAATATCCTCCGTACCTTGTCCCGAACCGCCTTCAAGAACTGAGCTTCCGCCTCTGTGATCGGCGGATCCGTCGACATCACGAAGAAGGCAGCATCGCATTGAGGAAGAAAGTTGAGTGTGGCTTCGGTATTGTGGCGCAGCGTAGATCCGATGCCAGGGGTGTCGATCAGTACAACCCCCTGCGCCAACAGGGCCGAAGGCAGGAACACCTCCACCTGGGAAACCCCCAGGCCGTTGCCCGGATTACCGGCTTCGGTGACCAGTCCCTCCAGAGCCTGCCGGAGCTCATCGATGCTCAGGGCCTCGCGCTTCTCAGCCCTGCGGCCGTCGCGGAAACTCACCCGCAGGGCCAAGGCATCCCCGTAACGAAGAAACGTGGGCACGGCGGTCAGCGGCACCACGGCAGTGGGGAGAAGCTCCTGACCCAGCAGGGCGTTGAGCAGACTGCTCTTGCCGCGCTTGAACTGGCCCAGGACGGCCACATGAAGACGCCCGGTGGCCAGCCGTCGCCTCAGCGCGCGAACAGCGCGCGCCGCGGCACCCTCGGAGCCGTCAAGCTGCTGCAGGAATCCTTCGATCTGCTCGAGTTTCCGGTCCAGGGGATCGGGCGCGGCAACCCGCTCCATTTCATCCGAAGCGCGTGCTGCCCCTCCCTTCCGTTCCTGGGTATTTTGAGTCGGTTTGATTGCGGTGATTGTTGTCATGCCGCCTCTCCTTCACCACGAGGAAGGAGAAGGTTGTACGGACCGACTCCTCTTCCCCTGGGAGCTGGTAGGAGTTATCAGCCCGAAAGGCGGTTTCAAACGGTGAACTCCATCACCGTCACAAACAGTATAACCAATAGGCGGAGCCCCGGTCAAGATACCGCGAAGCTGAGGGATGCCGCAGGTTGATCTTCTCGTTGGTCATCTTCCGCGTGGAACAAAGGCCATGACCCTTTGCTCCTCACCCCGAGCCCTGCAGGTGACAGGTGTCGTTCACTGAACGCAACGTGAACGAGCTGCCCTCAACCTCGATGATGTTCACGGCGCAAGGCTCCTGGCCCAGCTGCCAGAAGTGCCGCAGCCCCGCCGAAAGGGCTCCGAGTAGGATAGCCCGATTCACCACCGTGTGTCCTACAGCCGCGACTGCCTGATCGGGATGAGAAGCGACGATTTCGAGAACCGCCTGCAGCGCCCGGCGTTTGACGGCCCTCAGAGGCTCACCTCCCGGCGGACGAGCCCATCGGGATCCGCGATACCAGAGCCGGATGGAGCGGGGGTGGAGGAGCCGGGCTTCCGACGGGGCCATTCCCTGCCACCTGCCGTAGTCGATATCGATGAGCCCAGGCCGGACATCCAGAGCTACGCCGCAGCGTCTTGCGATCGCCTCGCCTGTAGCTCTTGCTCGCGACAGAGGGCTGCAGTACACTGCAGCGGGTTTCCACTGCCTGGCAATTCGCTCTGCGGTAAGTTCAGCCTGAGTCCGCCCCACGTCGTCGAGAGGGATATCCTCCCTGCCGCGGAAGCGCTCGTTCACGTTCCAGGCAGTCTGCCCATGTCGCACCAGGATCAACGTCGTCACCGGGAGATCCTCCCTTCTGTTGCAGCGATAACCCCGAGAAAGGCACTATCGTCTACCTATACTTCATCTTGGATAGAATACGTGAAAAAATTCCACAATGTCGATGGGTCCTATGAGGCTGTGGAGGGATTGCAGGGGGAAGGGCTCAGAGGGGGAAAGTGCCCGGCGACTTCCTGTCCCAGGGCTTTTGATCCGACCGATTGGATGACAGGAGATCGATCAAGGCGGAATCAAGCTGAAGAGAAACGGAAATTGCGGGCAAGTATTGACCAACATCCACCAATGACCTTTAGTTTATTTTGAATACCTTGACACGGTATACCTTTGCAAGGTAAATTATTTTTGGACGTGGCTATTCAATCGTTCTCTGATGCTGACACTGAAAAGTTCTTTCTTACCGGACAGTTGGGAAAGAGGGTTGGATGGACCAGCATTAGCAGAATAGCGCGGAGAAAACTTGATATGATCCAATACGCGGCACGTCTGGATGACCTGAAGGGTCCACCAGGAAATAGACTGGAATCCTTGAGTGGAGATTTGAAAGGATATCACAGTATCCGGATCAACGAGCAGTGGCGCATAGTTTTTCGCTGGGCGGATGGAGGACCACATGAAGTCCGTATCACAGATTACCATTAGGTTGACGGAGGTAGAGCATGATCACTATTGATAGGGAGCCTACTACACCTGGCGAGATTCTCTATGAGGAGTTTCTCAAGCCTTTAAAAATAACCCAAAAACACCTCGCAGATCACCTGGGATGTGATGTGAAAGTGATAAATCGAATCGTGAATAACAGAACGTCCATATCTGCAGAAATGGCAGTCAAACTGGGATCCGCTTTGGGAACCTCACCCGAGTTTTGGCTCAATGCACAACAGGCGGTAGATATTTATCAAGCGAAAAGAAAAGTGCACGATATTCCCACCCGCCTGATTCAGATCGGGTAGTCACAAATTATTCGCAAAAGTTCACCTCTTGCTCCACTTACGGCTGAGCCGATGCCTGCCGGGGAGACGGCCGACAAGGCCTAGTGTCCAAACCAGACTGAAACTCGAACGGTACGCGTCTGTTGGCAAAGAGTTCGATACCAGAGAAATACCAACGATGGATCGATGCGCGGAAGCGCTACAATCTTTCCCATACCCATATCCAGATGGCCAGAGAGCTGAGCTTGAATCCGAAGAAGTTCGACGGCTTGGCCAACACGAAGCAAGAACCCTGGAAGTTTCTATTGCCCGAGTATATCGAAGAGCTGTACATCAAGCACTTCGGGAGGAACCGGCCCGATAACGTCCGCTCCATAGAACAAATAGTGTGGGATTACCACAGCAAGACCCCTCCAAGGAGCCGCCAGCCCCCAGGACCTCGTGTCCTTGATGCTGGCGGCAATCTCTCCAGTGACGGCTCTGAGGGCCACACGGATGTGGCTATCAGAGACGGTTAACAACGCACTCCCGGACTTGTGAGCAGCAGCGGCTGTTTGCACGCCGGTAGCAGGGGGGCATGTACTCATCTGTCGAAGAGGATTATCAAGCCCGAAGAGGTCAAAAAGATCTTGATGCGTCTGGGAAAGGGTCGGCCGATCGCCTCCGAGGCTGGATCCAAACTTCGTGTAATCTCTTATCTGTCTCCCTGCCTGCTCCGCGGGATGAGCATGTCCCAGCGACGTTCCTCGCTCTTCCAAAGAGCTGTGGTTCTTGCCCGGTGTGCTCAGCGGAGTAGCCGGGAGGTACGGCTGCCAGGGTATTTGCTCAGTGCGGCCGAGGATTATCGGTAGATTGCCTCGATCGCCTCCACGGTCACCACATTCTGGGCCTCGCTGGCTCACCTTGGATCGTACAAATGCCTATCACTCACGGAGGAAACGATGAACAAATACAGAATAACAATCAGCGTAGATAAGCTGAAAGGAACATGGCCCCTATACCAGCCCGGCCAGCAGGTAGCCGTCCTTGACGGCCGTAGCGGGCCAGAAGCTCCGTCAGGCGCGCCACGACCTCCGGGTTCTGGCCCCAGAGATTGTTCGTTTCAACCCTGTCAGTATCCATATCGTACAGCTGTCCCTGCGGCTCGCCGGGTGCGGGGATGATCCGGACCGGTTCGCTGAATCCGCGGAGCCCCGTCCCAGATATCGGCTTTGTAGCCGCGCAGCTCTCCGCAGGATTATACCCGCGGGTGAGAAGCCGCAGAGACTCATCGGGAAATGACATCGCTGGGCCGTAACGAATAGATTGAAATTTGTTCTTTCGTGAAGGTCTGCTCAACGGGCCTGCTAACACCAGTACTTTTATCTGCTGCGGCTGATTGAAAAGCCAAAGATCGAAAAGACGACCAAGTATCGACAGCTGGCCCAGTATTTCCCCTATTTTTTTGTGGAACTGAAACGCACACGGGTGAGGCGGCAGCTACAGACAAGGACCATGTTGGCCAGCACCGTTGTGACCTCCGGCCGCAGAGCAACGGGCAGAGGCGCGTTGGTCGCTTCCACAGGGCCGGCTTGACGGCCCGAAAGACGGGAAACGGCCTCGATCCATGCTAGCATGCCCCTGGTCGAGATCGGACGTGCCTACCTGGCCCTCGGGAAACGGGCGGAAGCCCGGCGGGTGGTCCTGGGTGGTCCTGGGTGGTCCTGGGTGGACCCTTTTGGTGACTGCTCCTACGAGGTGAACGGCGGGCTCACGCTGCGGGCGGCCAACGGCCGGGAGATGCAAAGCCTACACCCAGACGGGCGATGGCGGCATTGCCCCGCTCCGTGAGATCCGTCACGAAGGCGAACTGCTGATCGGGATCCATCGGATAGGCGCGAATCCGATAGTGCGTTGCCCAGGGCGTGCCTTCGCTTACGACTTTCGGTTCACAGGCGAGCTGAATGTAGGGGCTGGTGAGAGCCACGTCTCGCAGACGGGCGCGCAACCTGGCTCCATCATGGTCGGGGGTTACGTAGAAGTCCGCCACGCACTGGAGCCTGCTGCTGCCGTTGTTGGCATTATGAATCGAGGTATCCCACAGTTTCTTGTGAGGGATGATCACCAGAGTGTCATCGGGAGTGACCATATGGACCGCTCGGAACTCGAGGCTCTTCACCTCCCCGTAGACCCCCTCCACGCTGATCCAGTCTCCGGGCCGGTAAGGCATCTCATAAAGGGCCACGGTTCCGGCCACAATGCTGGCAGCGTAGTCCTTGACCGCGAAACCCAAACCTACTCCAAGGAACCCAAAGAGAGCCACCATGTTCTCCAGCGTAGGCTCGATCAGCCGCAGGAGTATCAATACTCCGGCGACGACGATGATCGCCAGCCTGATCATCGGTACGAGGGCAAGCAGATGAAATCGCAGTTTCCCCGGGAGCTTGCGTGCCAGTCGCGGCAAGAGCCGCTGGTCGATTGCCAGCAGCACCCAGGCCGCCGCAACAATCAGGACGATGCGCACGAGACTGATCTCGCCCACCTCCCTGAAAACGCTCAAGATCTTTTCAGCAGATTCCACTACACCCCCCCCTTCTCTTGCCTCAAAAAGAGTCACACAGATAGTCGTCTGAAGTGAGAGCGCCGCGCACCGCGGGATAGCCCCATGCGGTTACCCGCCACTGCTCCGCTCGCTGTTCGACCAGCTGCGCTTCGGCAAGGCCGGCAAGCGCCTGGATTACAGCTGCCCGCTCCGCGGGGAGAATCGCAGTGAGGCGCTGCGCCTCCAGCCCTCCGTGCAGCAGCAGGGCGTGCAGAACGAAGCGTTCCGTTTCCCCGGCCTCCTCGGGCAAAACCGGCCGCTGCAGGTCCTCCCAGGGAGTCACCCAGACAGTCTCCTGCCTCGGCCCCTGAGCATCAGACCGATCCTCTTTAAGATCGCCCTCGGGTAGGGTGCGCAGAGCTCGGCGCCACCACGCGGCGGCAATGCCGATATTGCCGCGGGCGTGGGCGGCAAGCCGGCGCCAGAAAGTCTCCGCCCCGCCGGGGTCCGTTTCATCCTGATCCTGGTCTGTGCGCAAAAGATGGGCCCCGTTGTCCGCCTGTCTGAAAGCAGAGGCTGATCCTCCGTCAGCATCGATGCATCGAGCGAAAAGCAGCTTCAGCCGTTGGGCGTCGAAGGCCTGGGTGGTGATCGTTGAACAGGTACGAGCCGGCCCCGCATGTGCCAGGAAGCTCCATGCCCAGCTGTCGCAGCCGACGATTCCCCGGCCCATCCGCCCCGAAAGCACTCGCGCAAGAAAACTCCGCACCAGATCAAGTCCTTCGGTGCTGCGCAGGAAGCATCTCTCCAGCCGGGGCAGCAGCCAGGGCTCCGCTTTGGGCCAAGAGTCCAACCAACTGATGTCACCACCCAGGATCCGCTCCGCGGTGGGCTGCTCGGCCAGCGCAACATCATGCTCCGACGCCCAGCGCAGCAGTAACTCTTCGCGGCCGCTGTGAGGCGGAGCAATGAAAAAGAGCGCCGGGATGTCGGGTTTGGCCGTCTCAAGCCAGGAACGCAGCCACTCCTGCAGCCGCTCAGCGGCATCTTTCCAGTCGGGGCTCGGAACAGCACGCTCCAGCCGTTTCTCCGACAGGCACAGCAGATCCTGCTTCGGGTCCAGAGGGGAGTCACTCGTGGATTTTTTTCTCCCCTTGGGAAAACCGCTCAAGAGGCCCGCCAGGCCCTTGCGGACGCGTTCGACTCCCGTTTCAGGAACCTTGTACTCGTCTATCCGGACGAATTGCCACAATTCTGTCTCGTCCAACGGCCCACCTCCGGTCGCCCATGGTAGCGACCAATGGCGACGATCTGTCAACCCCACGGGTTGCCTCGTAATCGATGGGCATTCCTCTGAAGCTCTCAGCCCCCGACCGACAGCCGCGGGCACAGCCACAGCAGACTGTAGGGCCGTGGCAGAGGTCCCGCCTCAGCGGGCGGGAGGGGAGGAGACGGTTCCGTCCCCTCCGGCCTGCGGGCCGCGCCTGCGCACCGCCAGCTCGTGGGCGGAGAAGCCCTCGTAGGCGGCCAGCGTGGCCACGGGATCACCCAGGGCGGGCACGCCCTGGGCGCCTACGTAGAGCACCGAGGAGGATTTGAGGAAGTCCCTGACCGAGAGGGGAGAGGATGTGCGGGTCCATCCGCCGGTGGGAATCACGTTGTTGCAGCCCGCCGCGTAGTTGGCCATGGAGAAGGCGCTGTTCTGACCCAGGAGAATCTCCCCGGCGTTTTCGATCCGCTCCAGCAGGAACATGGGGTCCCTGCAGGCGATCTGCAGATGCTCGGGGGCGTAACGGTTGACGAACTCGATCGACTGCTCCAGGGTCCCGGTGATCACGATGCCTCCGAATCCGGAAAGCACGTCTGCCACGAAAGCGGCTCTCTGCGTGTGGAGGCTTGCGAGCAGACCTGGCAGCGCCTGCTCCACCGCCGCGGCCAGGGCGCGGTGGTGGGTGACCAGGAAGGCGCTGGAGTCCGAACCGTGCTCGGCCTCGGTGATCAGATCCAGGGCGGCCCGTGCGGGATCGGCGCTCTCATCGGCCAGGACGATCGCCTCGGAAGGTCCTGCCGGCAGCCCCACGTCGACCCGATGGGCCAGAGCCCGCTTCGCAGCCGCCACGTAGAGGCTGCCGGGACCCAGGATCTTGTCGACCCTGGGGACGCTCTCCGTGCCCACGGCCAGGGCGACGATGCCCTGGATGCCCCCCACGCGGTAGACCTCGCCGATCCCGCAGATCCGGGCGGCGAACAGGCAGGCCGGATCCACGCGGCCCTCCTCGTCGGGGGGGGAGATCGCCGCGATGCGCCTCACCCCGGCCACACCTGCAGGAATTCCCTGCATGTACATCACCGAGGGGAAGCGCCCACGGCCGTGGGGAACGTACAGGCCGACGGAGGGGATCGCCCGGCTGCGCTCCCCGACGAACACGCCGGGGCGGACCTCGCTCAGCTCCAGAGCCCCCGGCCGCTGGGACTCGTGGACGCGGCGCACGTTCTCCGCGGCAAAGCGGATGGCCTCTTTCAGTTGATTCGGCAGATCCTCTTCGGCCCTGCGGATCTCTTCCTCGGAGACCCGGAGGGAGGCGCCTTTGAGATCCACGCGGTCGAACTTCTCGGTGTAGCGGATGAGCGCGGCGTCTCCCTCCCTCTGCACCGCCTCGATGACCTCCCGGACCGCGTCCATCACCTCCGCCGGTATTTCCGCCTCTACCCGGCGGCAAAGCTGCTCCCGGCGGGGTTCGTCGAGTTTGTCCCACTCGTGGACATTGATTTTCAAATTTTCCATCTCGGTTTCCAACCCGCCTTTCTAATAGGCTCTGAATAAAAAACCTTTCTCCGTGGTATAATTCGCTTATCCATAAACAATTATGCCACAGGAGAAAGGCCCTGGATGAATACGGAGTGTAATCCAAATCAGCTT
>JAFGQJ010000110.1 GCA_016935715.1 Spirochaetales bacterium | reverse complement strand
TACCTGCGCAGCGATCGGAACCTGCTGTCCGCTTATCTAGGATTGCGGGCTCTGATCGGAAAGCGGGATCTTCGCTGGCGTCTGGGTGAGCTCGATCCGCTGCGCTCGGCGCTGCGGGTTCTCCTGCTTGCGGCCTACCTGCTCTGCGCCGCACGGCTCTGCTCGGATCGATTGGCGCGACTTGCCCTGGTGCTGTCTTCGCTTCCCTGGCTGTTCCTCGTTGCGCTGGCCGCTTTTCCCGCTCTGCTCGCCTTCTTCCTGGTGATCCCTGCGTGGGCGTATCTGTTCGAACGGATCCACGCATCGCGCTACCGGGGCCCGCTGTTCGAAAAATCGCCGGGCGCCCCTCTGCTCCGTCCGCTCCTGACCGCGGCGGCGGCCGTGCTGCTGGCGGTCGCGCTCAACCGGCCGGGGCCCTGCGGCGGATTGCTCCTGGCGGCGGCGGGAGGGCTGCCCGCAGCCGCGTTTCTCTACGCTGCGCTCCTCCTCAGGGACGACCGGGCTGCCCACTCTCCATTCCGCCTGCTGCCCATACTGCGGCGCTTCCGGCTGCGCCGCCCCGCGCTGTTTCCGTCGCTGACCCCCTTCGTTGTCATGGCGTCCATCGTGCTGTGCTCTCATCCGGCGCTTCGCCTGGCGGCGGGGTTGACCGCTGAGCCGCCCGAAACGATCCGGATGCAATCCATCGGAAACGACGAGCAGGGATTGTCCTGGCGCTCCCTGTCCGAGCTGTGGGAATACTCCGATTCGCGAGATTACCCCGACTTGGCCGACTATCTCACGCATCGGGCCTTCCAGGAATCCCTCATGTTCGCGCGCCCGTATGAGTTCCCGAGGGCCGGGGAGCGTATCCTGGTATCCGACTATCGAGTCGCCGCCGACGGCGCCCGGGTGCACAAGACTTTCCGGGTGGTGAAGCAGTTCAAGGACTCGTGGCTGGAGGAAACGCTGGAGGCGGCGGGTCCCGGCAGCGTGCCCCGGCTGTTCGCAGATCAGGGGTTCGCCGGAACCGTGGAGCTGCGGGCGGCAGCGCAGGGCGCCGGAGGGCGCTGGGCGGTGCTGGTCCTGGTCGTCCTGTATCTGCTCCAGTTCCTCGTGCCCCGGTATTTTAATTTGACAGCGTCCGCATTGTATGCTACTAGAAGTCTGACACTCAGGAGGCACTGAGCTGCGAGATGGCTTTGAAAACAAGAACCTTCGGCAGGGGTGGCGTACATCCCCACGATTTCAAATCCCTGACCAACGATATCCCCATCCGCAACGCCCCGATCCCTCCGGAAGCGGTTATTCCGCTCAATCAGCACATGGGGGCGCCGGCGGAATGCCTGGTCGAAGCGGGGGATGAAATCCGCGAGGGGATGCTCATCGGCAGGGCTGCCGGCGCGTTCTCCGCGAACGTGCACGCTTCCATCCCCGGCCGGGTGAAAGAGATACGGGATATGTACACGGCCTCGGGGATGCCCAGCAAGGCCGTTGTCGTGGAGTTCGAGGGAGAGTTCGAGCGCAGCGGGAACGGCGAGGTCGAGTGGCGCGACAGGGAACCGCAGGCGTTGCTGGATGCAATCCGGGAGCAGGGCATCGTAGGGATGGGAGGTGCGACTTTTCCCACTCCCATCAAGTTCACCACCAGGGAGGGCAGCCCGGTGGAGACCTTCGTAGTCAACGGTGTGGAGTGCGAACCGTTTCTCACCGCCGATCATCGCCTGATGCTGGAAAAGACCGCGAATATCATCACGGGGATCGAGATCGTCAGCAGGATCCTGTCGCCCGCCCGCGTGTTGATCGGGGTGGAGGAAAACAAACCCGACGCCGTCGCGGCGCTTCGGGAAGAGATCCGCCGCAGAGCAGCGCAGATCGATGTCGTGGCCCTGCGGACCAGATACCCGCAGGGGGATGAGAAGCAGCTGTTGAAGGCCCTGATCGGGAGGGAGGTACCCTCCGGAGGACTGCCGCTGGACATCGGGGCCGTGGTTTCCAATGTGGGCACGGTCCATGCGATCTACGAAGCGGTAGCCCTGGGAAAACCCCTGGTCGAGCGCATCGTGACGGTTACCGGAACGGCGCTGAGGAGTCCCGGGAACTTCAAGGTACGTATCGGAACCCCGGTGGGAAACCTGCTGGAGGAATGCGGGGGTTTCTCCGCTCCCCCGGGAAAGATCGTGGCCGGCGGCCCGATGATGGGCTTCGCCCTGGCCGATCCCGAGGTGCCGGTCGTGAAGGGTACCTCCGGGATCCTGGTTCTTTCGCAGAAGGATTCCAGAGCGGTAGTGCAGACCCCCTGCATCGGCTGCGGCCGCTGCATTGCAGCCTGTCCGTTCGGCTTGAGCCCCACGACGCTGTACAAGTGGATCGAGCATCGCGAGTACGCCGAGGCGATGAACGCCGGTCTAATGGACTGCAAGGAGTGCGGCTGCTGCGGCTACGTCTGCCCGGCCCGGATCCCCCTTGTGCAGGGAATGAAGCTGGGAAAACTCATGGCACGGAGGAAGGGCTGAGACCATGGCAGAAGTCAACAACACCTGGAGCGCTCGGGTCACCGTATCGCCTCACCTCCACGAGGGCAGCAGCACGTCGAAGATCATGATCAGCGTGATCGTTTGCCTGCTCCCGGCCGGCATCTGGGGAGTTGCGCTGTTCGGGCTGCACTCGCTGTACGTGATTCTTGCCTCCATTGCCGCGAGCGTTCTTACCGAGTTCGTCATCACCCGTCTGCAGGGCCGCTTCACCCTCAACGACTGGAGCGCCGTGCTCACCGGTCTGCTCATCGGCTACAACATGCCTCCGGAGGTTCCCCTGTATATCCCGGTCATCGCCTCGATGTTTGCGATCGCGGTCGTGAAGATGGCTTTCGGCGGCCTGGGGCGCAACTGGATGAACCCGGCCCTGGCCGGCCGAGTATTCGTAACTTTTTCCTGGACCGGGTTCATGACCAGCTGGAAGGCGCCGCTGAGCTGGGGAGCGGATGCTGTAACCAGCGCTTCGGTGCTGGGTTTCGTGAAAGCGGGGCTCATGGATTTTCAGGGCTCGGTCAGAGGCCCGGTCGAGTTCCTGGCCGAGAAGGGCTTCCCGACGGGCGAACTGCCGTCGATCCTGTCCCCTCTGGCCAGGGTGTTTCCCGGACGCTACGGAGCTCTTTTCCTGGGAAACATCCCGGGTTGCATCGGGGAGGTGTCGGCACTGCTGCTGCTTCTGGGCAGCATCTATCTGTTCGCCAAGAAGATCATTACATGGGAGATACCGGTGGCCTACATCGGCAGCTTTGCCCTGATGATCTGGTTTCTGGGCGGCAGGCCCTTCGGGGGCGGGCTGTTCACGGGGGATGTGCTGTTTCACCTGCTGGCCGGAGGATTGATGCTCGGTGCGCTGTACATGGCCACCGATATGGTCAGCTCTCCCCTGACCAGCAGAGGAATGATCATCTACGGCGTCGGGGCGGGCTTTTTGACATTTTTGATCAGGATTTACGGGTCCTTCCCGGAGGGAGTATCCCTGGCAATCATCATCATGAACATGTTCGTCCCTCTGATCAACCGCGCTACCCGGCCGGTCGTCTTCGGATACGTGAAGGAAGGCAAAGAATGAAAGCGGTGGCAATCGTCGGGCTGAAGCTCTTCGCCATCTGCGCGGTAGCCGCTGTCACCCTGGGGGGGATCAACGCGATCACCGAACCGGTCATCATCCAGAGGAAGGCCATGGAGCTCGAGCAGGCACTCAATGAGCTGACACCGGAGGCAGACACCGGCGAAGCCGCCGCTGTGGCGGAGAATCCGGTGGTCGTGAAGCGCTATCCGATCACCAAAGACGGCGGGAGCGCGGGGATGCTTCTCGAGCTGGAGGGTTCGGGATACGGCGGCGAGATGGCGATCCTGGCGCGCTACGACGCGGATGGGACGATCCGGGCTGCGCGGCTCATGGACAACAGCGAGACCCCCGGCCTGGGCAAGAAGGCGGAGAATCCGTCCTACATGGAGATGTTCGTCGGCAGCGGCTCCGCGCAGCTGCCGGTGCCGGTGCGCAAGGACATGCTGCCGGCCGGGCAGGCCGATGCCATTACCGGCGCAACCATTACCTTTCTCGGCGTCTCGAAAGCCCTGGCCGAGGGAGCTGATTACGTTCGCAGCGCCGCAGGAGAGTGACCATGTTGTTCAGCGAGTTCGGCAAAGGAATATTCAAGGAGAACCCCATCTTCATCATCCTCCTGGGTTTGTGTCCCACCCTGGCCGTCTCCACCCAGGTGGTCAACGCTTTGGGGATGGGTGCCGGAGTGATCTTCGTACTGCTCGGTTCGGAGATATTCATCTCCCTGCTCAAGGATTTCATCCCCGAACGGATCCGAATCCCCTCCTTCATCGTGATCATCGCCTCTTTCGTAACCATCGTGGATCTGGTGATGCAGGCCTACGCCCCCTCCCTGTCCCGGAACCTCGGCGTGTTCGTACAGCTGATCGTGGTCAACTGCATCATACTGGGAAGAGCAGAGGCTTTCGCCAGCAAGAAGAAGCTGGCGGAGTCCGTGCTGGATGCTCTGGGGATGGGAGTGGGTTTTACCCTCGGTCTGCTGTTGATTTCGGCGATCCGGGAGATACTCGGTTCGGGAACCATCACCCTGTTCGCCGTGGGCCGGTTCGACGGACTGATCCGCATCCCCGGGCTTTCCAGCCAGCCGGCCAGGGTTCTGGCCCTGGCCCCGGGAGCGCTCCTGGTGATCGGTTTCCTGAAGGCATTTTTCAACGCACTCGAGATGCGCCGTGAAGCCCGCGCAGCCTTCAGGGTGCCGGAGCTCCCGCCGGCGGCCTCTGCCGCGGCCGAATCCCCGAACCCGGGAGGTGCAACATGAGTTACATCGGGATCATCATCACCTTCGTGTTCGTCAACAACTTCATCCTCACCCAGTTTCTGGGTCTCTGCCCCTTCATCGGGGTGTCCCGGAAGACCGATTCTGCAATCGGCATGGGCTTCGCCGTGATTTTCGTGATGTCGATGGCTTCCCTGGCAACGTGGGCCGTGTACAGGCTGATTCTGGTGCCGCTGAACATCGAATATCTGCAAACGATCAGCTTCATCCTGATCATCGCCGCCCTGGTGCAGCTGGTCGAGATGGTGATCATAAAGATCTCACCGCCTCTGTACAGGGCGCTGGGCATCTATCTGCCCCTGATAACGACCAACTGCGCCGTATTGGGCATTGCCCTGATTGCCGTGCGCAGCAACTACAACGCTCTGGAGAGCTTCGTGGCCGGCATCGCCGCCGGAGTGGGTTTCCTGCTTGCGATCGTGGTCATGTCCACGATCCGCGAGCAGCTGGACCGGGAATGGATCCCCAAACCCTTCCGGGGAGTGCCCATCGCCTTCATCACCGCCGGTCTCATGGCTCTGGCCTTCATGGCTTTCGACAAAGCCCTGTTGAAGAACCTGCTCGGATAGGAGGTGCCCAGGTGGCCCTTGTGCGAATAGTCTATGCTGTGGCTTCGGTGGCTGGCCTGGGGATTTTCCTGGGACTGGGGCTGGCTGTCGCCTCCCGCCTGCTGGCGGTTCGCAAGGATGAACGGGTGGAAGCCATCGAAAAAGCTCTGCCCGGATCGAACTGCGGTGCCTGCGGTTTCGCCGGATGCGCAGCCTACGCCGCGGAGATCGTCGGCGGAGAGGTTGCCCTCGATCTGTGCACCGTGGGCGGTGCGAACGTGGCCAAGCGGATAGCGGAGATCCTGGGCGTGGACTACGAGGCAAAGGAGGAGGGCAGACG
Source organism: Spirochaetales bacterium (assembly GCA_016935715.1). Taxonomy (GTDB): domain Bacteria; phylum Spirochaetota; class Spirochaetia; order SZUA-6; family DRHE01; genus JAFGQJ01. Next base: position 2,238 of record JAFGQJ010000110.1, on the reverse strand, counting down.
GGTTCCGCAGGTCCACTGCCGCGGCGGGCGGCAGACCACCCAGTACGCCTTCGACTACAGCGGCGTACAGGATTGCGTGGCTCTGTATACACTGTTCGGCGGCGACAAGGTCTGCAAGTACGGCTGCCTGGGTTTGGGCAGCTGCATGCGGGTCTGCCCGGTGGATGCGATCTACTACGACTCTGAAGGGCTGGTGTGGGTCAATAAGGAGGTGTGCATCTCCTGCGGCCGCTGCGTAGACATCTGCCCGACCGGGGTGATGCAGTGGCTGCCCTACGAGGCGGACTACGTGGTTGCCTGCAGCTCCAGGGACAAGGGCGGTCAGGTGCGCAAGTACTGCAAGGTCGGCTGCATCGCCTGCAAGATCTGCGAGAAGAAATCCCCTGAGGGAGGCTACAAGGTCGAAGACAATCTGTCCCGCATCGATTACACGGCCGGCGGAGACAGACGTGAAGCAGCGGAAGCCTGTCCTACGAAGTGCATCATAGCGAATGACATACATCCCAAACGATGAGGTCGATCAGCCTTTTATTCGGAACGTACAACCATCAACCCGAAGGAACCGACACCGAGCGGCTGGAGGCGGCCTATCAGCGGGCCTACAAGCCCTTCATAAGCCTGCTGTATAAATTCCCCCGTGTACATGCGCTGCTGCACTACTGCGGCTGCCTGTTCGAGTGGATGGAGCAAAGTCATCCCGAGTTCATCATGCTGCTCAAAGAGATGATCCGCCGGAAGCAGGTGGAGCTGCTGGGCGGGGGTTATCACGCTCCGATCCTGCCGCTGATCCCCGACGGCGACAAGCTGGGTCAGATCGAGAAGATGTCCACCTTTATTCGAACCACCTTCGGAACGCGGCCCCGGGGCGGCTGGATCACCGAACGGGTCTGGGAGCCGAGCCTTGCCCGGATCCTGAGCAACAGCGGGATCGAGTACACCTTTCTCGATGACCGCCACTTCTATATCGCAGGGGTGAAAGAAGCCGATTGCTTCCGCCCGTACCGGACCGAGGACCAGGGCAAGGCGGTCACGATCTTCCCCCTGCATCTGTGGCTGCAGTCATTGGTGCCCGGGAGCAGCGCCGAGGATATCGTCGCGGAGCTGCGTGCCCTGTCTGCCCGCGGGGACAGACAGGTGGCGGTCATCCTGGTGCCGGGGGAAGGCCTGGCCGACGGACCGGGCACAGGCACGGTCTGCGGGGATGGGGGCTGGATGTGCCGTCTATTCCGGCTGTTGGAGGAGAACCGGGAGTGGCTGCACTCGGTCAATCCCCGCTACCGGCCGGAGATCCTGCAGCCAGCCGGCCGGCTGTACTTCCCCTGCCTGTCCTCCATGGAGACCATGAACAGGGCTCAGCCGCTGGAGCGGCAGAAGGCTTGTGCAGAGATCTCGAAGAGAGTGCGCAAGTCCGAGAGCGGCATTTATCTGCAGCGGGGTTTTTTCAGGCAGTTCCTGATTCGATATCCGGAAATCGGGCTGCTGTACTCCCGATTGATGTACACCCACCTGCTGGTGAACCAGATCCGCGGGGACAAGTACAAGAAGAAGGCCGCTCTCAACGAGCTGTGGAGAGGCCAGAGCGGGGCGGTCTACTGGGACAGCCACGAGGGCGGTGCCTATTCGAACCACCTGCGCAAGGCGGCCTATCGGGCGTTCAACGAAGCGGAGCGCATAACCCGCAGTGCAAGCATGTTCATGCCGTCGATCATAGCGACGGATTTCGACATGGACGGCAGGGAGGAGTATCTCTATCAGGGCAAGGTGCTCAACGCCTTTGTCCATCGCCTGGGCGCCGTGCTGCTGGAGCTGGACTACCTGCCCCGGAGCTGGAACTACCTGGATACGATCGCACGCTGGCCCGAACGCTATCACCGCTACAAATCCGAAGGATGCGACTGGTATATGCGCAGAGGTTTCATCGACCACTTCTTCGCTCCCTCGACGACTCTGGAAAAATTCCAGCGCATGAGCTACCAGGAAATGGGGGATTTCGTCTACCAGCCGTTCGAGATCGAGGAGTTCAAACGGGACCAGCGGAAGGTTATCCTGAACCGCGACGGCCAGGTGCGGGTCAAACGCAGGAGCAATCCCCTGTCCCTGCGCAAGAGCTACAACTTCAAGGAAAACGGAATCGAGCTGGGGATCCGCATTCGAAACAGCGGCACCCTGCCGCTCCAGTTGTGGTACGGATTGGAGAGCAATCTGTCCCTGGCCGGGTTCCAGGAAGCGAATCTGTCG
>JAFGQJ010000109.1 GCA_016935715.1 Spirochaetales bacterium | reverse complement strand
GGTTCACGGTGTCCCGGTGTACCTGGGCTGGGATGAGGAGCTGCTGGTCGATGCCCTGCGAACAGAGGAGCCCGTATTCTACCTCTCGACCAACTCCAGAGCGTTGAGCTCCGAGTCGGCGGCTCGCCTTGGATACCAGATAGGCAGGAATCTCCGATCAGCGGCCCAAAAGACCAATTCCTCGCTGGCGGTCTGTTCCCGCAGCGACCTCACCCTTCGCGGCCACTATCCGGCTGAGGTAGAAGCACCGAGCGATGGTCCTGGGACAGATCATCGAGGGGGTTCCGGTGTGGAAGCTTGGTCCGCAGGCGCGTTGGCAGGCAGTCCCCTACGTCGTATTTCCGGGAAACGTGGGCGATGAGGAGGCTCTGCTCAGGGTCGTCCAGAAGTTGGGATCGAGCTCGGAAAGTAGACAGCGACCGTGAGAGCGTCTATTCTGGTCAATGGACCGGTACCGCAGTAACGAAGTGACAAAATGGGGCTGAACCCGGGCGCTTCACTGCTCGCTAGAAAGGAAACAAGACCATGGCGGTGTTCATCACGGGAGGCTACGGGCACATCGGATCCTGGATGGCCAGACAATTCGCGCTGGCCGGAGAGAACGTGATCGTCTACGACAGCTCCCCGGATCCTCCTGACTATCTGGAGAACGTTTCAGAGCTCGTTGAATACGTTCGCGGTGACGTCATGGATCTTCCCCGTCTGGAGGAAGTGTTCGGAAAAAGGGGAAAGGACATCGACGGGGTGGTGCACACGGTAGGCATCATGGGAGAGTTCGTGGCCGACGATCCGTACAGAAGCGTGAAGCTGAACGTCATGGGAACACTCAACGTGCTGGAGATTGCCAGGCGCTTCGAGACGAGGAAAGTGCTCTACGTGAGCACCGGTGCAGTCTACAGCGCGGCGGAGAAGATCGGCTCGGAACACGATAACCTGCCTACTCCCGCCGATCTGTACGCGGCAACCAAGCTGTGCAGTGAATCCCTGGGGCTGCAGTACGGCGAGTCCTTCGGGCTGGACTTTCGGGTCGGACGGGTCTATTTCATCTATGGACCGGGCAAGCTGCCCTCCAACTTCGTACGCCTGTACCGCGTAGCCTTCGGAGCGCTCCAAGGGCTTCCCGACCCGGGTGCGGACAGGGGAGCCGATCAGAAGCTCGATTTTACCTACGTGGAGGACGCCGCCCGCGGTCTGGCAATGATCTACCAGGCCCCATCTACCAAGCACCGGATATACAACATCGCCACGGGGCGAGCGACCAGCGTCGGCCGGGTGGCCGAGCTGGCAGCGAAATACTCGACCGCCGGCGTTCGCTACCGGATCGGGTCGGGGACGCTCATGCCCCGCTGCGAGGCCCTGGATATTTCCAGGGCTGAAAGCGAGTTCGGCTATGGGCCGCAGGTGGCTCTGGAGGAGGGAATCCGGCGCTACGCACAGTGGTTGGAAGGCAACCCTGCGCCTGGTGAGGGCCGAACAGGAGATGCAAACAGGAGGGATCGATGAATCATCTGGCTGTGATCACCGCGTACTTGGGCGGCGTCAAGGACAAGTTCCTTACCTATCAACCGGACCGGGATCTGTCGGAGAAGCTGGCGCTGGCTTCTCGGATCGACCAGGCAGACGGAGTCGAGCTCTGCTACCCCGCGGATTTCGGGGATTTTGCCCGACTGAAGGAACTGCTGCGGCGCTTCGATCTCACCGTCTCCTCGATCAACTTCCGTTCTCGGCGCAGCGGAACCTGGATGAGGGGATCCTTCAGCTCAGAGCTCCCCGAGGAGCGTCGGGAAGTGACGGATGATCTGAAGCGTGCAATGGACCGCTCGCAGGAGATCGGCTGCAGACTGGTAACCTCCTGTCCGCTGAACGACGGCTCGGATGCTCCCTTCGACATCGATTATACGAAGGCATTCGACTACGCCGCGGAGTCCCTGGGCCGAGCCTGCGACTCGAATCGGCAGGTGCGGGTTTCCCTGGAGTACAAGGTGAGCGAGCCCAAAACACGATGCCTGTTCGGAAATGCCGGCGAAACTCTCAGCTTCTGTCACCTGAGCGGCATCGAGAACCTCGGTGTGACGCTCGACTTCGGGCATTCCACCCTGGCCCACGAACGGCCGGCTCAGTCAGCCGTGATGCTGTCCAAGGCGGGCAAGCTCTTCCATATTCACCTGAACGACAACGACAACCGCTCCGACTGGGATTTGATTCCGGGCAGTCACCATCTGTGGGAATTCATCGAGTTCTTCTATACGCTGAAGAAACTCGGGGAGCAGGACCGTTGGGTTGCCTTCGATGTCATGCCCAAAGAGATCGATCCGGTGCAGAACTTCGGCACGGTCATGTCCACGACGCGAAAGCTGGAAGAAATCACCGCGAGAATCGACGCGGATTCGATGGAGAAGCTGCTGAGGGAAAGGAATCCCGCACTCACGGTTTCCTATCTCTACTCCCTGATATAGCCGGCTAGCCTGCAAGCATACGTTTGGTAAACTCGAACGATCCTGCAAGCACTTCGAGGATCCGTTCCACAGCCACGGGATCTGCGCCGCGCCTGGGGCTCCCGCTCGGCAGGCGCCGAAGGCGCAGAGGAATCTCGAGGCTGACGGGCAGTTTCCGGACACGGGGCTCGGAGAGGATGCTCCTGTAGTCCACCGAGCCTTTCCCGATTTCCGTGAAATACCACCCTCTGCCGTCCGCCGCAACATCCTTGATGTGCAGGTGCACGGTATGTGACAGGGCCTCCTTGAAGTCGTCCTCCGGCCTCACCCGCTCCTGCATATGGGAGATCACGTTGCCAAAATCGTAGTTGAGACCTACGTTGGGCAGGCCCAGCCGTTCGATCAGACGAGCTCCTTCGACACCGGTGTCCAGCAGGTTCTCCCGCCCGTCGCCGGGATTCTCCAGGGCGATCGTCAGTCCCAGGTCTTTCGCCCGCGCGGCGATCCGCTCCACATTCGCCAGGAACTGATGCTCCCTGGAAGGCGGGGCGGCATTCGATATGACCACCGCAGCTCCCAGCTCGCGGGCGAACTCCATGCGGCGCTGGAAGATCTCTACGACTCCGGCTGCGCTCAGGTCCAGGTGAGCCGAAAACGCGTGGCAGGACAATCCGGCGTCGATCAGGTTCTTCAGCAGGGTCCGTGCGCGGGCCTTTGTGAACACTTCCTCGGTGAACGGATCGATGTAGCCTTCGATGTAGGCAATCTCGACGTACCTTGCCCCAATGCGGGCGATCTGTTCGAAGGCCAGAGGCAGGGGATAGCCGTCAAAGGCCACCGTGCTTATGGATAGTATCTGCTTTGCCGTTTCCATGCCGAGTCCAGGTCAGTACCTGCCGTATTTCAGGGCCGAGCGGTAGACGCAGTCGATCTGTTCTGCGCCTACATCGGGCTGCAGATTGTGTGTCGGGACGAAAACATAGCCCCCACCGGGTGCCATGATGTCCAGCGTACGTTTGATGTCGGAGTCTATTTCCCGGACCGTTGCCCCGGGCAGCTTCTGCTGTACGTCGATCCCACCTCCCCAGAAGCAGAGCTCTTTGCCAAACTCGCGCTTGAGCACTGCTATGTCCATCCCGGCCGCGTTCCGTTGGATCGGATTGAGGATGTCCACTCCGATTTCGATCAAATCCGGAATCACGTCAGCGATCGACCCGCAGGAATGCATGAACACCTTGGCCGGGGTTCGGGAGTGGATGAAATCGTAGATCCTACGGTGATACGGTTTGAAGAACCTGCGGTACATCTCAGGCGAGAAATAGAGACCGGTCTGGGTCCCGATGTCGTCTCCCTGGCAGACAACATCCGCACAGTCTCCGAGTGCGGAAAGGTAGACGTCCCACAGACCGATGATCGTTTCGGTTATCTTGTTCAGCAGCGCATCGACGAACCGGGCATCCAGATATAGATCGGTAAGAAACTGCTCGTAGCCCCTCAGCTTGACCGCAAGCTCAAAAGGCCCTCTGCACATGATGTCGGCAACGAGCGCGAAGTCGGATTCCTTGCGAAGCCCCAACGCCTGCTCTCTGAGGCCTTCAACGCGACCGGGTTCGTAGGGATCCGGCCACTGGACATCACGGAGCTGATCCACGGTACACTCCTGCAGGGGGCTTTCAACCGGGCTGAAGTCGTAGGCTACCTTCCTCCATCTGATCTTGTACTCGTCGTAGAACCCGTCCTCCGTCTCTTCGGCCACGTGACCCCTGGGGGATTTTTTCATGAAAAGGGTGCGGAAATCCGACTGGTAGATCTCGAGTACGTCTTCCCCGGGAGCGGCCGTTCCCTGGTGAACGTGGGAGATTCGAGTCTCCTGTTCGGGTTCCAGACCCAGGAACTCTCTCAGTTTCTGGTAGGCGGGGTAGGTGATTGCGGTTACGGTCGTGGCGGCAAAATCGATGGGGACCCTGTCCGGTTCCTTATGGGCGAGTGCTGTCAGAACCCTCTCTCTGGGTCCCATCTTCTGCTCCCGATGAAGTTTATCAAACTCCGCGCCTATCACATCTTGAAGATCTTCTCCTCGATGTAGGCCCAGGTTTCCAGATAGTCATCACCGTGAATCATCTTCCGGAACTTCTCCCGGTCCAGTGTCTCGAGAAGGGTCCATAGTTTGTTGGTGACCCGGGCATTGGTTTCGAAGGTGCGCTTGATGTCCCACCGGGTGGGGGATGTGTCGGAGGTGATGTAGTCCTTGTAGCCGTACTCCTGCAGGTAGTAGAGAAACTCGACGTAGGCAAGGAAGTTCCTGGAGCCTACGAAGAAATCCCAGTCCCAGCGACCGTCGTTGTCATTGATGTGGATGTACATGGGATGGGGACTCTCTCCCACTAAAGACACTGCCTCGGCAGGGGTTTCTCCCCCGTACATCGAATGACCGAAGTCTATGGTGACCCCCATCTCCCCGATGCCGATATCGTTGAGAAGGCAGAGCGTTTTAGCCGCCGAGTTGACGAAGCACCTGCCACGTGTCTCGCTGGGTTTGTATTCGATGAACAGGGGGATCTCCTTCAGATGGTTCCCTGCTTCCCCTAACGTCTCGACCAGGTACTTCCAGCTGCGGGCGTAGTCACTCTGGAAGTAGAACTCGTACCCGTCCCCGAGGGGACAGCAGGTTACCTTGTTCGCACCGACCTGCGTCGCGAAGTCCTTCGCCTCCTTGATGAACCTCACCGCCTTGTTGCGCACCGCCTTGTCGTTGGACGTGAGCCCGCCGTTTCGGAACTCCGGCTCGGCTTTCACGTTCACGTTGACCGCCGCCCAATTCAGGTGGTATTTCTCCATCAATCCTCGAGTAGTTGCCACATCCTCTACTTCGTAAGGGTACACCACCTCCACGCCGTCGATGTCCTTCATCGCCGCCACCATGGCGAAGCGCTCTTCCAGCGTCAATGCCTTGTTGTACTCATGAAAGCGATCCTTGGTTTGACTGAGGAATCCTGTTATCACCGAGCTCTTTACCATCTTGGGTTCTCCTTTCGTCTATATTTTGCCTGTCGTCTCGATTCCCAGTATTTCCCGTGCTCGTTCCGGCCCCACGACCCGCCGGCCGGATTTCTCGGCGGCTTTCGCTACCTCTTCCACCAGTCGCGCGTTCGAGCCGGCCCGGCTCCCGTCTGAGAGAAACGGTCCATCCTCGTATCCGACCCTTATGTGGCCGCCCAGCTCCAGGGCTTTGGCGAAATCTCGTGCACCGCGGGCGTGGTGCCTCGCCAGGAACCAGTTGCTCTTCTCGGGAAGCTCTGCCAGGAAGTACTCCACGTAGCGGTCCTGATACGGCAATGCGTTGGGGATGTCGAAAACAAATCCGAAGGTGTATGGGGCCGAGATACACCCTTCCCGCTCCAACCTGGGCAGACAGTGAAAATGAGACAGATCGAAGCAGTCGAGAAACGGAGTCAGTCCTCGTTTCTTCAACTCCGTGGCATAGAACAGGATGTCCGCCATCCTGTTGCTGTAGACCCCGTCCCAGAGATTGACGGAGCCCAGATTCAATGAGCCCATCTCCACGCCCGCGACTGTGAAGGAAACGCAACGCTGCTCCAGGGTGTGCTCGGGCGCGCCTCCCGTAGAGCCTTCGATTATGACTGGACATTGGGAGTGGATTTTCTCGACGTCCCTTTGAAACAAACCGGTATCGGTCGTCTGCAGCCCGTCGCGATCCCGAACGTGCAGATGGGCGATCGAAGCTCCCGCGTCGTAGCTGTCGATGACTTCCTGGGCGACGTTCATCGTCCCTGGGAATCTCTCTTCCTGCTTCTCTCCCGGATAGGGAGCCACACAGATTATCAGTTCTTTCATACTTACTCTCCTGCCTTGCTGTTAGGAATTTTCACTTGATACAAAAAGGTAGAAACACT
>JAFGQJ010000108.1 GCA_016935715.1 Spirochaetales bacterium | reverse complement strand
CGCCGCGTTCTGCCCGCGCTGGCGGTGCTGGCCCTGCTGCTGCTCATCCCCCCGGGCCTTGCCGCCGAGCTCCAGTCCACCGTGACCCTGACCGGATACATGACTGCGCTTTACTCGGGCGATCCGGGGGAGCCGGTGGAAGCCTCCGCCCTGCTCGAGAGCAGCCTGAACCTGGATTCGACGGGCAATGCGAACGTCAAGGGATACTTCCAGCTGGACTCCTGGATCGGTGAAACCACGGGATTCGACATCCCGAGGGCGTATCTCAAGGTGCGGCTGCCCTGGTTCCGGCTGACCCTGGGGAAGACCCGCCTGTCCTGGGGGGACGGCTTCGTGTTCAATGCGGGGGACGTGCTGTTCGGCAGCATGGGAGCGATCTCCGGGGACCTGTCCGGCGAGACGCTGCGCCCGGAGACGGGATGGCTGAGCTCGGTGTACCTGCCCCTGGGCGCCTTCTCCTACCTGGAAGCGGTGGTGGCTCCCTACGGCCTGCCGGCACCCGTCGGTTCCCTGGAAACCGATTTCGGTTTTCTCGCCCGGACGGTGCAATTCGATCAGCTGTGCGCAGGCATCCGGGGCGTGTTCAAGATCGACGCGCTGAAGACCACCGTGGAGGCGGGCTACTACGCCGCCGGCGCCGGTTCGGAGCACCGTCCCTACCTCAGCCTGCACGGACACCTGCTGGTGGACTGGAACCTGTCCGCTTCCATGGCCGTCCCCATGCACGACCCCCGGTGGGGACGCTGGGAAGAATGGACGGCGGTCTCTGCCGGCGTTTTCCACCTGGCCAACCTGGGCCTGAACAGGAGCCTGTCCGTGCGCCTGGAGGCGGCCCTGCGGCCCGGAGCGCTCTGGAAGGAGGCGAGCGGCGTGGAGGCAAAGCCCGCCGACGACCCGGAAGCTCCCGTGTACGGCCTCTACCTGTTCCCGGAGCTGGCCTTCTCTCCCACCGACACCCTCTCCCTGCAGCTGCGCTCCCTGGTTTCCCCGGTGGACCTCTCCGCCCTGTCCGTGGCGGGCCTGAGCTGGAACCTGTACCAGGGGCTGGACGTGTTCAGCTACCTCTCCATCATGAGCGGTGACGGGGATGATCTGTATGGACTGGAAAGGCGCGGCGGTGTAAGCTGGACAACGGGTCTCGAGTTCATCTACTAGAGAGGAGAGACATCCGTGACGGAGATCCGAGAGATTGCACCGGGGGAGGGAAGGCAGATCCGGGCCTTCATCGATCTCCCTTTCCAGCTCTACAGGGGCGATCCCCGCTGGGTGCCTCCGTTCCGCTCGGAGATGCGCAGAATCCTGAGGAGGCGCCATCCCTTCTTCGAGCATTCCCAGGCCGCCTTCTTCCTGGCCCGGCGGCGGGGACGGGTCCTGGGACGGATCACCGTGTTCGAGAACAGGCGGCTGAACAGCATCCGGGACCGCCGGCAGGCCCGCTTCTACCACTTCGAGTGCGCCGAGGACGGGGAGGCGGCCTCGGCCCTGGTGGAGGCCGCCTGCAGCTGGGCCGCCCGGCGCGGCCTGTCCGAGATTACAGGCCCCTACGGTCTCAGCGAAATGGACGGCGGCGGGATCCAGGTCGACGGGTTCGAGCAGCGGGCCACCATGACCATGATGCACTACAACCGGCCCTACTACGGCCGGCTGCTCGGGGAGCGGGGCTTCTCCAAGGTCCGGGACTACTACACGGCGGTGATCGACCGGGATCGCTTCACCATGCCCGAGAAGATCCGCAGGGTGGCGGAGATCCACTACAGGCGGGGCCACTTCAGGGTGCCCCGCTTCCGCAGCAAGCGGGCTCTGCTGCGGATCGCCCGGCAGATCGGTGAGGTGTACAACCGTTCCTTCATGGTGCACGAGGACTTCTGTCCGCTGCAGGAGGCGGAGATCGACGGTCTGGCCCGGGATCTGATGCTGGTCTCGGAGCCTTCCCTGATCAAGATCCTGTACTACGATGAGCGGGTCGTCGGATTCCTGTTCGCCTTCCCCGATCTGTCCGCGGCCCTGCAGAGAGCCCGGGGCCGTCTCAACCCCGTCAGCCTGATCGATCTGCTGACCGAGAACCGGCGGACCGACACCCTGATCGTGAACGGCGCGGCGATCCTCCCGGAATACCAGAAGCTGGGCGGCAACGGCCTGCTGTACTACGAGCTGACCCGCACCGTCCAGGACTCGGGCTACAGGAAGGTGGAGATGGTCCAGATAGCGGACACCACCTCCCTGATGCTGGCGGACATGAAGACCCTGGGCGGGCGGGTCTACAAGGTCCACCGGATCTACCGGCGGGCACTGTAGCGGCCGGGCCATGATCCTGGATCTCCTGTTGTCCGTGCCGGTCCTGGTGAAGGTGCTGGCAACCCTCGGCCTGATCCTCACCCTCAACGCGGCCACCCGCAACCTCCTGGCTGCGATCGCCGCCGGCGCCCTGGTGCTGGGATTGTGGTCCGGGCAGCCCCTGGCGGAGGTCGGGCGGATCGCCTGGGTGCGCTTCTCCTCCCTGGACAATCTGCTGCTCATGGTCCTGATCTACCAGATCATCTGGCTGAGCTCGCTGATGGCGGGCACGGAGGTGATGCAGGACATGGTGCGGGCGGTGAAAGCCCGGGTCTCCCACCGGTTGTCCTTCGCCGCTCTTCCAGCCGTCATCGGGCTCCTTCCCATGCCGGGCGGCGCCATGTTCAGCGCCCCCATGGTGGACAGCGCGGACGGAGCGGGACGGCTGCCCTCCCTGCTGAAGACCCAGACCAACTACTGGTTCCGCCACGTGTGGGAGTACTGGTGGCCCCTGTACCCGGGGGTGATCCTGGCCCTCGATATGACCGGCCTGGAGATCTGGCAGCTGATCCTGGCGCAGTTTCCCGTGTCGCTGCTGGCCATCACCGCGGGTTACCTGTTCCTGCTCAGGCGGATCCACCCCGACGGCGGCCAGGTGGAGACGGGGGAGCAGCCAAGGCACTCTTTCCTGGCTCTCACGGCCCCGATCATCACGGTCATAGCGGTCTATGCTCTGATCCTGATCGTTTTTCCCGCCGTGACGGAGATCAGCCGCTATATTCCCATCAATGTCGGGCTACTGGCGTCCCTGATCCTGCTGCAGGTCCAGCGTAAGCCGGATTGGCCCGCCTGGAGGTCGGTTCTGCTGTCCCGGCGGACCGCCTACATGGCCGTGCTGGTGGCCGTGATCCGCATCTACGGGGCGATGATCGAGGCCAGGCTGCCGGGGGGAAGCCTCCTGGTGGACCACATGCGCGCTGAGCTGACGCTGCTCGGCATACCCGAGGGCCTGTTCATCCTCCTCATCCCTCTGATAACCGGGCTGGCGGTGGGCATCAACGTCGGCACGATCGGGGCCAGCTTCCCGGTGGTGATGTCCCTCCTCGGCGTGTCCCCGAGCCCGGCGGAGCTCCTGTCGACCACGGTGCTGGCCTACGTGGCCGGGTTCATGGGGCAGATGCTCTCTCCGGTGCATGTCTGCCTGGTGGTCAGCAACCAGTATTTCAAGACCTCGCTGCTGCGCAGCCTTGCCGGCCTGCTCCTTCCGGTGGGCTTCGTATTGGCGGGCACATACGCGTATTCCCTGCTGCTGGCTCTGGTGTTGGGCGGGTGAAGGCCTGCCTGCCGGCCTGCTCGATCGATCAATCGATCGAGCGGACCCCGAGTTGTATCCCCCCCGCATCTTCCGCTATACTGGTGCAACACGGCAGGGATTCGAGCCGTCGGGGAGGAGACCATGGATATCAAGAACATAGGGTGGATCGGAACCGGGGTGATGGGCCGATCGATGTGCCTGCACCTGATTCAGGGCGGCTACCGCGCCTTCGTGTACAACCGCACCAGGAGCAAGGCCAAAGACCTGCTGGATGCGGGTGCGCTCTGGTGCGACAATCCCATGGAGGTGGCCAGGAAAAGCGACTGCGTGTTCACGATCGTGGGCTATCCCGCCGACGTGCAGGAAGTCGTCCTGGGCGAGCGGGGTGTGCTGGCTGGAATAGAATCCGGCTCCATCCTGGTGGAGATGACCACCTCCGAACCGACTCTGGCCAAGCGGATCCATGAAGAGGCCAGGGGCAGATCCGTGTCCGTTCTGGATGCCCCGGTATCGGGGGGGGACGTCGGGGCGCGCTCGGGCAAGCTGGCCATCATGGTCGGAGGGGATCGTGAGGCCTTCGATCGGGTGATGCCCCTGCTGCGGCTCATGGGGGAAAACATCGCCTACATGGGCCCGGCCGGCGCCGGGCAGCACACCAAGATGTGCAACCAGATCCACATCGCCACCACGATGATCGGCGTCGTCGAATGCCTGCTGTACGCCTGGAAGGCGGGGGTGGACCTCGAGGAAATGATCGCCATAGTGGGCAGCGGCGCGGCCGCCTCGTGGAGCCTCAACAACTACGGTCCCCGCATAGCCAAGGGGAATTTCGATCCCGGTTTCTTCGTCAAACACTTCGTGAAGGATATGGATATCGCCCTCAAGGAAGCCCGCAGGATGAAGCTAAGCCTGCCGGGACTGGCCCTTGCCCATCAGTTTTACGTATCCGCCATGGCCATCGGGCTGGAGAACATGGGGACCCACAGCCTGTACAAGCTGTTCGAGCGGATGAACCAGCGGTGAAGCGCATCGGGGACATCTTCGATGTCATCATCCTGGTCGGCAGGCCTGCTTCGGGAAAGAGCGAGATCATCGATTACCTGAGCTCTCTCGATTCCGCCGAGCGCCGCCGCCGCTTTCACCTGGGAGAGCCGGTCGTGGTGGACGATTTTCCCATGCTCTGGAGCTGGTTCGAGGAGGACGGGCTGCTGTCGGAGATGGGCAAGCCGCGGCTGCACACCGACGAAGAAGGGTACTTCAGGGAAGAGTATCTCTGGGATCTGCTCGTGCGCCGTCTGTGTCTGGAGTACCGGAAGCACCGCGCGGAGCGATCGCGGGGCAGCACGGTTGTCCTGGAGTTTTCCCGGGGCTCCGCCCACGGCGGATACAGGCGGGCTTTCCGGGCATTGAGCGAGCCGGTGCTGGAGGCGGCGGCGGTCGTGTACGTCAGCGTGTCCTTCGAAGAGTCGCTGCGAAAGAACCGCAGGCGCTTCAATCCCAAGGCGCCCCACAGTATCCTGGAGCACAGCCTTCCCGACGAAAAGCTGCGGCGCCTCTACGAAGAGGATGACTGGTCCGAGCTGACGAAGGAGCCTGATCTTCTTCGCCTCGGGGCAGTGCAGGTTCCCTACGCCGTGTTCCGCAACGAGGAGGATTTCACCACCGCCGGCGGGCCCGAGCTCGGCAATCGCCTGGAAGCCTGCTTCGACCGTCTCTGGCGGTGGTCGGGGCGGCGGTCGCAGTCGTAAAAAAAGGCCCCGAGGGAAATCCCCCAGGACCAAAGACCCCTGTTTCAGTTAAATTCATTATCGGAAGCCCGCTCATCAAGTTGAGCACAAAGTTGACAATTCTGCGCCGGGGTCTAAACTGTAGTACGAGGAGAGATTGCATGGGCTTGAGCGAGGTGCTTCACTACCTGGAGGAGGAAAAGGAGAGGCTGCTCGCCGGGGCTGCGGATATCAGTGATCTGTACCGATCCCTGGCCGAGTCGATCCGCACCCTCCCGGTACCTTTCCGACTCTCCTTTGCACCGGACAGCGGCATCAACGCCGCCATCGACCCCGAATCCAGCAAGATCGTTTTCCAGAAGCACGGCCTGCAGAGCTCGGAAGGGGAGGTGCAGGACAACACCCGCAGGCTGGCCGCCTTGATCAACAACGTGTACGCAATTCGCAATTCCTTCATGAGCAATGCCCATTTCGTGGAGCTGAAAGAGATAGCAGAAATACGGAAAGTCCACGCGGATATCCGCCAGTTTCTCGAAGAGCTGTACCTGAAGAACACGGTGTGGATCCTCCAGGATCCGAACTCCGAAGCATCGGTGCTGGCCCGGCAGAAGCGCAAGGATATCGAGGAGATACTGAAGGAGCGCATCGATCCGTTCTTCGAGCGGCTGGAGCAGATCAGGATCGACGAATACTCCCTGCGCCTGAGGATGGAGATCCGCGATGAGATCGGCAGCGCGCAGAACTACAGGAAAAGCCCCGAAAAGCACGACGCCTTGATCAAGGATCGCTGCAACCGGCTGGGTGTGCCCTACGATCCGAAGCTCGCCAAACTGGTGATCCAGGACCTGGAGCAGACCGACGGTCACCTGGAGACCAGGCTGAGGGAGAAGTACGAGTCCGTCGACAAGCCGGCGGACTCCCCTTCCACCCGGCGGAAGTACATGCGGATTCTCCACCGCTACCTTGCCAGGACCAAGGATGTCGCGGCGCTTCTGCCGATACTCGAAAACATCTATTTTCTCTTTCAGCCCAAGCCGTCGTTCCTGGAGAGGATCCGCTGCTTCCTGGCCCGCCTGGCGGGCCGGGAGGAGAAGACGACCCGCAGGGATATCGAGTACAGCTACATCATCGGAGGGCAGAGCATCGAGAGGAAGCAGGCCTCTCTGGAAAAGCTGATCGGAGAGGTCAACCAGCTGGAGAAAAACCTTCTGCGGGTCCGCGACAACGTGCGCACGGCCCAGATCAACAAGAAGATCAAGACCATTCCCGTCTCCAGCATAGCCGAAACCATCGATTCGATCCGCAGCTCCATGCGCCGGGTTTTCGAGGAGAGCTTCGGGATCGTTCAGTGGCTGGGAAAGAAGAGCAACCAGGACAAGCTGGCCAAGCTTCCGGAAACCATGCAGCGGGATCTGAACGTCCACCTGGACGCAATCTATGCCACCATCATCATCAACGCCGAAAGGCTGAAAGAGATCCTCCGGAGGGACCGGGGTATCTGGGACTCCGGGGGTTGAAGGATAAGCTGGTTCTGATCACCGGCGGAAGCTCCGGTGTGGGCAGGGCAGCGGCGCTGGGTCTGGCCCGGCTGGGTTCCCGAGTCGTCCTGCTCAGCCGGGGCGGGCAGAGGGCGGAGCGCACGCGGAGAGAGCTGATCCGGGTCACGGGCAATGAGCGGATCGAGCTGCTGCCCGCCGACCTGGCGGAGCTGGATTCGGTTCACAGGGCTGCGGAGCTGTTCAAGGAACGCTACCAGCGGCTCGATGTCCTGATGAACTGCGCCGGCGTGTTGTATCCCAGGCGCGCCGTCAACAGAGACGGGGTGGAGATGACCCTGGCCGTGGAGTTCCTGGGACATTTCCTGCTTACCAAGCTCCTCCTGGATGTGCTGAAGCGCAGCGCC
Source organism: Spirochaetales bacterium (assembly GCA_016935715.1). Lineage (GTDB taxonomy): Bacteria > Spirochaetota > Spirochaetia > SZUA-6 > DRHE01 > JAFGQJ01. The sequence goes on along the minus strand of JAFGQJ010000108.1, from coordinate 11,198 downwards.
CCGGCTCGGGTCCTGACGGTGACCGGCAACGCCGGACCCCTGCGGTTCGCCCGGATTCACTTCGACGACCTGCAGCTGCGGCGCGGCTACAATCCCTTCAAAGCCAAGCTGCAGGCGGAGCTGGCAAAAGCCCTGTTCGCCAAGGAGCTGGCCCGCCGCCTGGAGGGCAGCGGGGTCACCTCCAATGCCTTCCACCCCGGACTGGTCCGCTCGCGGCTGATCCGCCGCCTGCCCTGGTACCTGCGTATCTCCGGTTCCCTCGCAATGGCCCTGCTGCGGGAGGAAACCTCTACAGGCGTGTACCTGGCAGTTTCGGGGGAGGTGGAGGAGGTCAGCGGACGGCTGTTCGAAAAAATCGGGGAGGAGCGGGAGGTCCCGGTCAATCATGGGGCGGCCCGCCTTCTCTGGGAAATCGCCGAGTCCCTGCTCGGCGCTGCCACGCCCGAGCCGTAATTCTACCACACGCCCAGAGAGATCAGCCGTTCGGCGGTCGCGCCCGCCCAGTCGCGGTTGGCCGCGGGACTGGCCGGGCTGGGGTGTAGGATCCCGGCGACCTTCCTCTCCCTGTTCCCGGAGTCTCCCTCCCCCAGGTCTGCCTGCACCGCCCGCAGGCGCCGTTCCGTGAACCTGCCGATGCCGATCAGCCAGTGCGGATCCAGGGCCAGGATCGTGGCCCGCAGATGTTCGTCGCAGCAGTCGAACAGCGCCTGCCTTTCCCCGGACGGGAGCTTGTCCGGGGTGAGGTTTTTTCCCTCCGGATCGAGGAACAGCAGCGGGCAGTAGTTGCCCACGAAGTGTTCTCGAAAAAAACACTCCGCCGTGCCGAAGCGCTCCCGCACGAGGCCCCAGAGGCGCCGGCCGCTCGCCTCACTGCGAGCCACGGCGAAGCCCTGCACGGGGCGGCGGGGGTGTTCTACGGGAGGATGCCCGACCGGCTGCTCGATTCCCATCCAGTCCCGCACCGCCTGGATCTCTCCAAAGGGCACACCGGTCTGGGCCATGCCCCACGGCCCGGGGTTCATGCCCAGCAGCAGCACCCGCTTGCCCCCCGCGCCTCCGGTGCCGGCAAAGCGCTCCAGATAGCTGCGATAGGCGTTCCAGGCGTACTCCAGCGGGTTGTATACGCAGGCGACGGGGGAGCCGAAATCCTGCCCGGCGAGACAGCGGTTGAGCTTCTTGGCCGCCCGGACGAGAGCGAGAGCGGTGCCGTCCATGCAGGCATTATCGCAGAACCTGCGGGGTTTTGACAAATCCCCGCTGGCAAATCCCCGCCCACTGGACAGGCTCGCGGAAAAGCCGTACCTTCAGTCCCGTGAGCGCAGAACTCAGCTACCTGCTTTTCGATCTGGATGAAACCCTCTACCCCTCCACCAGCGGGATCGTGGAAGAGATCTCCCGCCGGATGACCCGCTACGTGTCCCAATTTCTCAACGTCGATGAGAGCGACGCGGCCCGGCTTCGCCGCAGCTTGAGCCAAAAGCACGGCACGACCCTGACGGGGCTGATGAGCGAGCACGGTTTCAGGGATCCGGAGAGCTACCTGGAGTTCGCCCATCCCACGGACGTGCACCGCTATCTGCACAAGGACCCGGAGCTCGTCGCGGCACTCCGCTCGATCGACCTGCCGAAGTCGATCCTGACCAACGCTCCGCAGGAGCATGCTCGCAGGATACTCGAGTACCTGGAAATCGGGCAGTTCTTCGAACGGATCTTCGACATCCGCGTGAATGCTTTTCGAGGCAAGCCCGAAGCGGCGGTGTACATTCACGTGCTGGAGGAGCTGAAGCGCGAAGCCCGGGAGGTCCTGTTCATCGACAACCGGATCGACTACCTGCTCGGTTTCGAGAAGATCGGGGGCAAGGTCCTGTGGGTGGCCGAAGAAGGAGCCGAAGCGGGGCCGGGGCAGGGGATACCCCGGATCGCCAACGTCAAGCAGCTGCCCGGATTCCTCGAACGGCTCTGAGGCCGGGTGAGCTTCAGACGGGGCACGTAGCTCGTTCAAGGCTCGCGCCGCTCGAACTCCTTCCAGAAACCTTCCGCCAGCTCGAGGGTCTCTCCCTCCCAGCGGATCTTGCCCTCCTCTTTGAGGCGAAGCAGCAGGCGGGAGAAGGTCTCCGGGATCGTCCCGATGGCCGCGGCGATGTCCTTCTTGCTCAGGGAGATTCGATACTTCCGCCGGCGGCCGAACTGCTCCCGGAGGAAGAAGAAAAAGCGTTCCTGCACCTCGTGCCCGGTCAGGTAGAGGATACGGTCGGCCAGATAGCGCTGCTTGCGCATCAGCATGCCGATGAACTCCCGGCGGAAGCCGTCGGAGAGCAGGAGGCAGTCCATCTGCTGCCTGGACAGGCGCAGCAGCAGGCTGTCTTCCAGGGCCACGGCGCTGACCGGGTACTCGTTCTCCTCGAAAAGCACCACTTCCCCGAAGATCTCGCCGGCCTGGATCGTCTTGATGACGATCTGCCTGCCGTCGGAGGCGGTCTTGTGCAGCTGCACGGCACCCTCGGCCAGGATGTACATGGAGTGGCCCTCCTGCCCCTCAAGAAAGACGAGGCTGCGTTTGTCCACCCTCTTGGGGATGCAGACCGCGGCCAGGGAGCGGATGCTCCTTTCGGAGATCCCTCTGAAAAAATCTGAGTGTTTCAGCAGTTCGTGGGCGTCGAAGCGTGTTGGAGCCAACTCCGGACCTCTCCCTTAAAAATCGTAAAACCTGAGCAGAACAATCAAGAAAAATCCCAAAGTTCTTGACCCGGGTCAAGGAACGTCCCTCGCTTTGCAGCGATACTTCATTGTATCATCAAATCCGGAAGGCGTACGAGATGAGACGCAAGATTATTCACATAGACGAGGAGCTTTGCGACGGCTGCGGCCGCTGCATACCCAACTGTCCGGAGGGCGCCCTGCAGATCATCGAAGGAAAGGCCCGGCTGGTCGGCGACCTGTTCTGTGACGGTCTTGGAGCCTGTATCGGCGAGTGTCCGCTGGGGGCCATCACCGTCGAGGAGCGGGAGGCGGAGGCCTACGACGAACGCCGGGTCATGGGCAACGTGATCGCCCGGGGCGAGCAGGTGATCCAGGCGCATCTGGCTCATCTGGAGGTGCACGGCGAGCAGGAGCTCCTGCGGCAGGCCCTGGACGTGCTGGAGGAGCGGGGGTCCCGGCTCGGGCATTGGCCGGTGCAGCTCCACCTGATACCCCCCTCGGCCCCCTACTTCAGGGACGCGGACGTGCTTCTGGCGGCGGACTGCACGGCCTATGCCCACGGGGATTTCCACCGTCGGTTCCTGGAGGGAAAGCGTCTGGCCATCGCCTGCACGAAGCTCGACTCCGACCAGGATGTGTACCTGGACAAGCTCAAGGCGCTGATCGATTTCTCCGGCATCCGCTCCCTCACCGTGCTGACCATGGAGGTCCCCTGCTGCAGGGGTCTGCTGCAGCTGGCCCGGAAGGCAGCCGCACAGTCGGAGCGCAGGGTCCCGATCCGGTGGCTGGAGATCGGCGTGCACGGGGATATACTGCAGGAGGAAGCCTTTGGTAAGGACCGTACTCGGTGACTGCCATTCACGGGATCTGGGCTTCACCCACTGCCACGAGCATCTGTTCGTGTTCCCCATCCGGGGCGTGCGACTGGCCCGCAGGCTCGCAATCGATGAGTACGAACGGACGAAGAGCGAGCTCCTGAGCTTCCGGTCGGCCGGGGGGCGGTCCCTGGTAGACGCCCAGCCTTTCGGAGCCGGTCGCAACGCGCAGCTGCTTGCACGGGCCGCCTCTGATACGGGGCTCCACATCATTGCCTCTACCGGGGTGCACCGGAACGCTTTCTACCCCAGGGATCACTGGATCTTCCGGGCTGCGGCGGATGAGCTCGCCGAGCTGTTCGTCTCCGAGATCCGGGACGGCATGTACTGCTACGATCCTGTGAATCACCGTGCAGGGCGCACCGGTGCCCCGGCGGGAATCATCAAGGTGGGAATGGATACCGAGGGATTCACCCCCCACTATCGTAATGTGTTCGAAGCGGCCGCTCGTGCCCATCGTGAGACGGGTGCACCGATTCTGACGCACACGGAGCTGTCGACCTGGGGATACGAGCAGGCGGAGTTCCTGCTGGAGCGGGGGGTTCCCCCCGGCAGCATCATCATCAGCCACATGGACCGGGCGGCAGAGCTGACAGACAACCTGGCAATCGCCCGATTGGGGGTGTACCTGGAGTACGACACGATCGCCCGCTCCAAATACCACGACGAAGAGACGGAAATACAGCTGATCAAGGGGATGATCAGGGCGGGATTCGGAGACAGGATCCTCCTGGGTATGGACGTCACCAGGGATCGGCTTCCGGCGTACGGCGGCCGCTTCGGTCTCGCCTATCTGGCGGAGAGCTTCCTGCCCCGACTGCGCGAGCGCGGGCTCGGCCAGAAGGACATCGAAGCGTTGATGGTCGCCAATCCGGCCCGGGCTCTTGCCCTGCGCGAGTAGCCCGATTCAGCGCTGCTTCCGGGCTCGGAAGGGCCGGGACAGCCGGATTTCCCGTTCGCGCAGAAACCGGCTCAGCCGGGCGCCGGTGGGCAGCCCCGATTGTCCCCCCAGCTGCGTGCAGCTCAGCGCCGCTACCGCACTGGCCAGGACGACCGCCTCCTTCAGGCCGTAGCCGCGGCTCAGGGCGTAGAGGAAGCCGCCGTGGAAACCGTCCCCAGCTCCGGTCGTGTCCACCACCGCTACGGGAAAAGCAGGAACCGTGAAGCTGCGACCATCCCGGGGCAAAACAAAGGCGCCCCGCTCGCCCAGGGTCTGGATGACCGCTCTTGCCCCGTAGGCCATCAGGGCGGCGCAGGCCTGCTCGACCCGATCGCATTTCGTGAACCTGCGGGAGAAGGCCAGGGAGGGAATTACGTAGTCCGCCAGCCCCAGAAGTGTTTCGATCTTCGGGTCCCCCTGATTCTGCCCGATGTCCAGCGTGATCGGTATTTCCGCCTTTTTGGCCTGTTCGGCCAGCTCCACCGCCGTGTCCATCCAGAAGCCGTCCAGGTGCAGCCAGCCGACTCCGGATAGAATCGAAGCGGAGTCCACATTGCCGAGCGTTCTGTTGATCTGTACCCCGGGTTCGTGGATGATGGCCCGTTTGCCCGAGTGCTTCTCCACCAGGATGAAGCTGAAGGCGCTGTTCCGCCCGGCGGCTATCTGCACCGCGCCGGTGGCCACCGCTTCGGTCCTGAAGCGCTCCAGGATCAGCCGTCCGTTCGAGTCATCTCCGACGGCGCCGAGGAACTCGGTTGCCGCGCCCAGCCGGGAGGCGGCCACCAGGGCGGTGGCGACCATTCCCCCCTGCTCGACCCGGTAATCCTCCAGGTGGATCACCTCGTCGCTGCCCGGGAGGTGCTCGACGATGCCTATCTGGTCAGCGGTGACGCCGCCGAGCCCCAGGATCCTGCTCATCCCTCTCCGCACAGCCGGAACGACTGCGCGGCTTCGGCCAGGGCCGGCGGAACGAAGGCCGTCATCCGCGTTCCGCCCTCGCATTCCCGGAAACGCTGCACGGACCCCTGGCTGAAGATCCTGCTGCGCAGAGCTCCCTCGGTGTAGGGGATGAGCAGCTCCACGGGCACCAGCGCTTTGCGAAGCACGGCCTCCACCGCGCCGAGCAGCTCCCCGATTCCCGTGCCTTCCAGCGCGCTGACCCGCAGCGCCCCGGGGGCGCAGGAGGGGGGGATCCATCCGGGTGCCGCGTCGACCTTGTTCCAGACCTGCAGGGTCGGTTTGTCCGCCACGCCGAGATCGGCGAGGATCGACCGGACGGCTGCGATCTGGGCCTCGACCTTCGGATGGGTGAGGTCAACCACGTGCAGCAGCATATCCGCCTCTTCGATTCCCTCGAGGGTGGCGCGGAATGCGGCGATGAGGTCGTGGGGCAGCTTCTTGATGAATCCTACGGTGTCGGTGAACAGCACCTGGGTGCCGGCGGGCAGGCGGACTTTCCGGGTGGTGGGATCCAGCGTGGCGAACAGTTGATCCGCCACGTGCGCCCTGGGCGGTTCGCTCCCCGATCGGCCGTTGCTCCCGTTTTCCAGGGGGTAGGAAAGGGCGTTGAGCAGGGAGCTCTTGCCGACATTGGTGTAACCGACCAGCGCGATGGTATTGAGACCTTTGCGCTTTCTCTGGCGGTAGTGCTGGTGGCGGGAGGCGCGCACCTCCTCCAGCTCCCGCCGAAGGTCGGAGATCCGGTTTCGGATCTGGCGGCGGTCGGTCTCCAGCTGCGTCTCTCCGGGACCCCTCAGCCCCACGCCGATGGCTCCTCCGGCGCGTCCTCCGGCCTGCCGAACCAGGTGCCGCCACATCCCGGTCAGGCGGGGCTGCAGGTACTCGTACTGGGCCAGCTCGACCTGGATCTGCCCCTCCCGGGTGTGGGCGTGCTGCGCGAAGATATCCAGGATCAGGGCGGTCCGGTCCAGGACCTTGATCTGTTCCCCCAGGGTTTTCTCGATGTTGCGCTGCTGTCCCGGGCTCAGCTCGTCGTCGAAGATGAGCGTTCCCAGTCCGGGATTCAGGGAAAACTCCCGGCGGATCTCCTCCAGCTTTCCCCTGCCCACGTAGGTCACCGGATTGCGCTGAGTGACCTTCTGGATGATCGCTCCCTCCACCAGGATGCCGGCGGTGCCGGCCAGCTGAGCCAGCTCGTCGAGGGAATCCGCGGCGCTCCACAGATGCCGCCCATCGTGGACATCCGCCGCCACGAGCAGTGCTTTTTCCACCGCTGCGATTGATACGCTTTCGACCGATCTAGACATAGAGTTTGACGAGTTGCACGAAGTGGTACAGCTTCTGATAATTGTTGACGAACAGCTGGCGCATGTCCCGCTTGGAACGGGCGTCGATTTCCCGCCAGTTGAGGATCATCTGGGCATTCGGCCTCTTGTAGTCCTCGTACAGCTGTTTCAGCACCTTGCCGAGGGTGATGGTGGCCTGGCAGGAGCGGACCAGCATGCTCCGCGCCCCGTCGTTGACCTTTTTGAGACTCTTGCGGGCCATGTACTGGGCCTGGGGATTCTTGTCGGCCCGGGAGACCATGCCGTACAGCCGCCTGCCCTCCTCGTGTTCCTCGCTGAGCCTGGCATCGAAGCCGTCGATCTCCTTCGCCAGATCCTGGAGCTGGTGGAAGCTGTCGGAAAGCAGCTTCGAAGGGCTGTTGTCCGTCCACTTCGCCGGGATGAGCAGCAGCTCTATGAGCTGCCGGAGCTCACCGACGACGATATCCTTGATGAAGGATTGCAGGCAGTTCAGGGGCAGAGCGAAGGAGTATCCGCCCAGCCCCTTTCTGGCGAACAACTCGCTGGTCTCTTCACTGTAGTTGAGGAGCCGGGCGTAGGAGGAGTTTCCGAACAGCGATTTCAGCAGGCTCTCGATCTTGCTGTTTCGCTGCTGTTTGGAGATCTTCTGCAATGTCAGATCGATCTGGCGCCGGATTTTGGAGAGAAAACCGTCGACGATATTCTGCGTCTCGCTCTTGAGTTTCGGCTTGTAGAACGGATCCTCTTTGATCAGCTGGACCAGCAGCTCCAGCTCCCGCGTTCTCCGCAGCTTGCGGATCAGGTTCAGCAGCCTTCGCCAGGCGTCCCTGGCAACGATTTCGGCATTCCTGTACGTCGAGAGCATTTCCCAGATGGCGTTCCAATTTTCGGCCGGATCGAACAGCGGAAAAATTTCCAGGAACTCCTGAAGCTCCTCGCTCACGTGCTCGGCGTTGGTGCTCTCGAATCGCGGATGGTAGGGATTCTTTCCCTCGGGAATGTGGGGATCGAATTTCCTCAGGAGATAGTGATAGTCGAAGTGAATCAGATTCAGAAGGATGGAAACGGTGCGATAGGTTTCATTGATCTCCCGGGTGCGGTTGACGTCGAAGCAGGCGAAAAACTCACTGGTTTCCCTCTTGATCTGATTGACCAGCTGCCGGTAGTCGGTGCTCTGAGCCCTCTTGAGGATGGACTCCTCACTCAGCCGCTCCTCCAGATCCAGCTGTTCCTTGTTCAGACCGCTTTCCACGACGATCGTTCGCAGGACCTTGGAGGACTTGGCGTTCTGGAGGATCTTTTGAGCCGGAGCGAAGGTGGTGTGGAACTCATAGAACACCTTGGCCAGCGCGGGTTCGACTTTTCCTGTTTTCGGGTTGTAGTACCTGGCGCCGATCTTGCGAAGCGTCTTGTAGACGCTCTTGAGCAGGCGCCGTTTTTCTTTCCGGGGATCAACGCTGCCCGCGAACAGATCGGCCAGTTTCCGGAAGAATCCCGCCTCAGCCTTGCCGGCCTCTTCTCCGCCTTTCATGGCAATAGGGTAAATTAAAGCCCAACCGCTGTCAATTCACCCGACTTCGGCCGCTGCCGACTGTGGCCAACGTTGCCCGAAGCGGAGGATTGCGCTATCATGGTGCAATATGCGTCGCCTGCTGCTTGCCCTCCTTGCCCTGCTGTTGCTCTCCGCGCCCGCCTTCAGCCTCTGGAAGACGCTGAAAACCGAGGCGTTTACGGTGTTTTATCCCGAGGGGCGGGAGCGGGAAGCAGGGGAAATCCTGGAGGTGCTGGAGTACTACCGCCCATACGCCGGGGAGCTGGTCGGCGCGCCGGCGCGGCGGGTGTCGGTCGTGCTCGAGGATGTGGGCACGAGCAGCAACGGACTCACCGACGTGCTCTTCCACCGGATTCTCCTGTTCCCTTCTCCCCCTGCGGGAAGTGAGCTGGGCTATCACCAGAACTGGTGGCGCCTGGTCGGGGTGCATGAGTACACCCACTGGAGCCACCTCAGCGCAGCCGGAGGGCTGCCCGCCGTCCTGACCACCGTGTTCGGAAACACCCTGGTTCCGGCCAACTACACGCCCGCCTGGTTCAAGGAGGGAATCTGCGTCGTTGCCGAATCGGGCACATCCCCCTACGAGGGCAGGCTGAACGAGGGCCTGTTCGACGCATATGCCTCTACCCTCGCCCAAAGCGCAGGACTGCCGGGCATTGTTCAGGCAACCTACAACATGGACGCCTTCCCGGGAGGCACCGGTCCCTACCTGTACGGCGGCGAGTTCGTCGAGTTTCTGTTTCGCAGGTTCGCACCGGATCAGGTCTCCCGCTTCTTCGTGCACTACGGTGCATCGCTGCTCTCCTACCTGTCGCCCCTGCTGCCGGCAGCCGGCCTCGACCGCAGTGCCCGGGAGGTCTTCGGCTGCACGATTCGCGATCTCTGGCTGGAATGGCAGCTTGAGTCGAAGAGGCAAAGCGTGTCGTTCAGTCATCCGGGGCCGGCTGTGACCGACCAAGGCTGGTGGCTGGGAAGCCCGGTGTGCTGGAACGGAGGAGTGTACTATCAGCGAACCTTTCCCCAGAAGCCGGCCGCCTTCTCGACGGTCTGGCAGCACCAGCTCATGCGTTTCGATCCGGACGGGGGCACCAGCCTGGTGTTGCTGCGCAGCCCCGCACCCTTCACCGGGCCGATGCGGATTCGCTCCGGCACATTGTACTACGCCCTTCAGGAGATGGAAGGCGGGTATGACAACCACCTGTACGACGGTTTCGGCACCACCTCGGAGCTCTACAGCCTCGATCTGGAAACCGGCGCCGGCGGCAGGTTGTTCACGGAGCCGTTTCGGAGCTTCGAGGTGCTCGAGGACGGCGCGATCCTGACCGCCGAGGACCGTCGGGATGAGTTTGGTTCGGTGATCCGGCTGCACGATCCGCAGCGCGGGACATCCGAAGTGCTGCTGGTCACGCAGCTGCTGATCTCCGATATCGTGGCGGACAGCCGGAACATCTTCGTGGCCGCGCAGGCAGACTGGGAGAACACCCGGATCTATCGAGTCGATCTGCCCGGCTGGAGCGGAAGAGGAGCCTCCCTTTCCGAAGCGGATCCCGCGCTCATGCGCCTGGAGCCGCTGCACGACACGCCCTTTCAGGAAGCCGGGCTCTGCCTGGCAGCCGAGCGGCTGTATTACTCCGCCACCTACGGGAGCCGGCGCACAGTCTACGCCTATGATCGGGCCGGCGGATCCGTGTATCGGTCCGTGGGCAGCGACTACGCCCGCTCGCCGGCGTGGGACGAGGACAGCGGCAGTCTGTACTATATCGGCCTGAGCGCTCAGGGGGAGGATCTGTATCGGGAGAAGCCGAGGGAACGGGGGATAAGCGTGACGGGAGGCGCTTCGCTGCGGGGCGTACCGTCAGCCGCCGATCGGCAGATCCCGGAAGCCGCGATCCGCAGGGGCGGCTACCTGGATAATCTGGCAACCCTTCTGCCCCGCACGCTCTTTCCCGTATTCGCGCTGGATATCGGAGAAGGGACCTGTCAGGCCGGTGCGGGCGTCGCCGGGACCAGCGCCCTGGGGGATTTCGGCTACACGGTGCGCGGCTACTACGATTCGGTAGACCGGCAGCCGGAGGTGGAAGCCGGCCTGCAGACGAATATCTTAGCTCCCCTGATCGCCAGCTTCGGCCTCTCCACCGCGGACGACGATTTTTCCGCGCAATACGTCGATCTTTCCCTCGACCTGCAGTGGCCGCTGCTGCGGCGCATGAGCAGGGGGTTTTCCGCTTTCTCCCTCGGCACGGCGGCCGTGCTGGAGTGGGACTCTTCGGGGGAGCAGGCCAGGAGCCTCATGCCCTACGGTGTGATCGGATTGCGGGGCGGGATCTTCGATGCGGCCCTCCGGTCGGGAGTTCTGTTTTACGACGATTCCGAGGAGCCTTCAACAGCCCAGCTGTTTCTTCCCGGCCTCACCTGCTCGATCCGCTTCCTGGGAGCCGAGCTTTCCCTCCAGATCGAAGGGCTCCGCAATCCGCGGGATCTGCCGGCCTGGGAATTCCCCTGGGTGCCGCCCGGCTACGACGAGGCCCTGTCCGGAAGCCGGGGGGCGTTCATCGCCTCGAGCCTCTCCGTGCCCCTGCTGCGGCTGCGCGGCGGCCTGTGGAACCCCGGCCTGTACTTCGGGGATCTGTTCCTGGTTCCCTATGCCGCTTTTGCAATCAACCAGGATAGGGATGTGCAGCTGTCCTACGGCGGCACCCTGCATCTCGAGCTGAAGATCGGCGCCGTGGACGCGGGCTATCCTCTGGACCTGTACGCCGGGCTGGGCCTCACGCTGGAGGGACGACTCTTTCCCCTGCTCGGAATACAGATCCCGGGGTACGGCGGCTATGTCGGTGGTGAACGCGGTGCCCATCCCCGCCCTG
>JAFGQJ010000107.1 GCA_016935715.1 Spirochaetales bacterium | reverse complement strand
TCATCCTCATCCTCATCCTCGTAGTCCTCTTCGTAGTCGTCCAATTCGTCCTCGTCCTCGTAGAAATCCTCGTCACCGTAGTCGTCGAAGTCTTCGTCGCTCGCCTTGGTATTCGAATGGGGGGAAGAAAGAGGCAGTCGCCAGGATTCTTGAAATGTGTGTAGACTCATATCCACCTCGCACTTCGGGATTCGCTTCACCCCCAATCTATGATCAAGGATTGGGATATGTCAACTCTTTTTTGAGCAACTTCCGAGTTTTTTTCCCCCGCCGACGGGCGGCACCGGGCTACAGGCGTTCATTGACAGCGACGCTTTTTTCTGTGTATATTCCCCTGCACGGAAGGAGGGGAGGGTGTGATCCTGGAGGCACCCGCTAAGGTCAACCTGCATCTCGAGATAAAAGGGATGCGGGCCGACCGGTATCACGAAATCCTCTCCGTCGTCATCACCGTGCCGCTGTTCGACCGGGTGCGGATTCGATCTTTGAAACGGAACAGGATCTTGCGCGTCTCCTGTACCCCGCCCGTGGTCCGTGAGAAGAACATCGCCGCAGCGGCGGTGGGTTCATTCCGGCGGGCGAGCGGAATCGAGGCCGGAATTGAGGTGCGGGTGGAGAAAAAGATACCCCTGGGAGCAGGCCTGGGTGGAGGGTCCAGCGATGCGGCGGCCGTCCTCGGCGGCTTGAACCGGATGTTCGGCAATCCCTTGAGCACCGGGAGGCTGCGCGATCTGGCCGCGGAGCTGGGAAGCGACGTTCCCTTCTTTCTGGGTGCGGCGGCAGCCGTGATGTCCGGGAGGGGAGAGCGGATCCGGCCTCTGAGACCGAGGGCAGACATTGTTCTGGTGCTGGTTTATCCGGGTTTCGCCGTATCTACAACGCAGGCCTACCGCTGGTTCGACGGGGAAGGCAGCCGGCCTCCGTTGAAATCCATGACAGTGCGGCAGCTCGAGGACCGTTTCGAACGCGGGAAGCCGGATTGCTGGGGGTTCTACAACTCCTTCCAACCGGTCATCCAGGCCCGATATCCCATCATCGGACGGGTGGCGGGGCAATTGACCGAGAGGGGAGCCCGGTTTGCCGTTCTGTCGGGAAGCGGATCGTCGGTGGTCGGGGTGTTTGCAGACAGCGGGGAGGCTCGGGGGGCCGCCCGGGCGATGCGCAAGCAATACCCCGGCGTGTGGGTTCTCGTGCCCTTGCAAAGTGGAGGTTCAGCAGATTAAACTATACGTGCCCGCGGGGTAAAGGAGGTCAGGAGGTGCACCATGGAGATTACGGACATTCGGATCAAGAAGGTCAGCACCGGGGGTAAGCTCAAGGCGTACGTTACAGTAACCTTTGACGACTGCTTTGTGGTTCATAACCTGAAAATCATTTCGGGAAAGGCGGGAACCTTCATCGCGATGCCGAGTCGCAAGACGAAAACGGGGGAGTACAAGGATATTGCCCATCCGATCAATTCGGATTTTCGTCACCAGATCCAAAGCGAAATCATCAGCGAGTATGAAAAGGTGCGCGAGGAGCTGGAGTCGGAAGAGCCGGAATCGGAGGAGCTGGAATCCGGGGAGGAATCACGAGAGTTGGACTCGGATGAGGTGCAGTCCAACCGCGAGCAGAGTTGAGGTCAGTCCACACGCGAGCCCGCCAACGGCGGATATCCACAAGCAATCCTTGGGACGTAGGCAAGCGGTAAGCCACCGGTTTTTGGTACCGGCATTTCGCAGGTTCGAATCCTGCCGTCCCAGAAGCGAACAATACCCAGAAGGAGAAAGATAGACATGGAGCGGAAAACACTCACAGCCCATTTGCGGAAAACCTTCGGAAGCGCGGACTCCCGCCGGCAAAGGCGCAACGGGAGGATCCCCGCCGTAATCTACGGCCACTCCAAGCCCATAGGGTTGACTCTGGACGCCCACGAGTTCAATACAAAGTTCATGACGATCTCGGAGAGCACGATCATCAACCTTCAGGTCGACGGAGACAGCCACGACGTTTTGATACGTGACTACCAGGAGGACACGGTCTCCGGATCCGTCACCCACCTGGATTTCTACGAGATCGAGCGGGGCAAAGCCCTGCGCACGAACGTGGGACTCCACCTCAGCGGTACGGCCATCGGCGTGCGGGAAGGGGGCATCCTGGAGAGTTTCGTGCATGAGCTGGAGGTAGAGTGTCTGCCCAAAGATCTGCCCGAGTCGGTGGAGGTCGACATCAGCGCCCTGGAAATCGGTAATTCGATTCACATCCGGGACATCCAGACGCCCTCCGGAGTGCAGATCCTGAACTCTCCTGATCAGGTCGTCTGTGCGGTAGCCCACAAACGGGTGGAGGTCGAAGAGGCGGCCGCGGAGCTCGAGGCGGAAGAGGCCGGAGCGGAGGAAGCGGAAGAAGAGGCCGCAGAGGAGCAGGCCGAGGAGTAAGCCCTGGATCTCACCGTTATCGGATTGGGGAATCCGGGAGACAGGTACGGCTCCACCCGCCACAATGTGGGTTTCAGAACCGTCGAGGTGCTGGCGGGCAGATACCGGCAGGCCTTCAAGAAACCCTTGCTCAAGAGCTATCTCATCACCCGGGTGGATCGGGGCGCCGGCAAACTGTTCCTGGTCAAACCGCTGACCTATATGAACAACTCCGGGGCCGTTTTCCCGGACATCCTGGCGCGCACCGGCTCGGATCTTCACTCGATCCTGGTCGTGTGCGATACCATGGATCTTCCCGTCGGACAGTGCCGCTTGAAGAGGAGTGGATCGGCCGGCGGACAGAAGGGACTGATCTCCATCATCCGCAGGCTGGGCAGAGAGGATTTCCCGCGTCTGTACATCGGGATCGGCCGCCCGAACCGGCGCAGGGATGTGGTGGACTACGTGCTGTCCGAGCCAAGGGGCAGGGAGGCCGAGCTTCTGGAGGAGGCGGTTTACGCGGCCGCCGACGGCGTGATCCGGCTCATGGACGAGGGGCTGGAGAGGACCATGAATGTCTTCAACAGAAAAATCGAGGACGATTGAGCAGCAGGTCCTGCAGTACCTCAGGTGCTACCGGATTCCGCGCGGATCGGCGGTCATGGTCGCCCTGTCCGGCGGTCCGGATTCCCTCTGTCTGCTCCAGGTTCTCCGAAGCCTGAAGCAGCGCTTCCCCCTGAGACTGAGCGCCGTCTACCTGGATCACGGCATCCGCCCGGGTCACGAACGGCACATGGAGCTCGAGTTCGTGAACAGCGTCTGCGCGAAGCTGGGGGTGGAACTGTTCTGGGAGAGGCTGCCGCAGGGGCTTCTGGAAGAGGAATCTTCTGTCAGAGGCCGAAGCCTGGAGGAGGCCGCCCGGGAAGCTCGATACCGGTTTTTGAAGGACACCGCTTCGCGGCAGAAAGCCGACTACATCGCCCTGGGGCACACGGCGGACGATCAGGTCGAGACCGTGGTGATGCGTTTTTTCCAGGGGATTGGTTTGAGCGGTTTGCCCGGGATTCCGCCGGTGAGGGACAATCTGATCCGGCCTCTGATCGGCTGTACCCGGGAGCGGATCCTGGGGTACCTCCGCGAGCACGGGTCGACGTACCTCACGGATTCCACCAACCGGGATGCCAGGTACCTGCGCAACGCGGTGCGCAGGGAGCTGCTCCCCGCCGCCGAGAGGATCTTCCCGGGTCTTCGCGGGAGTGTGCTTTCGCTGTCCGAACGGCTGTCCGCATTGCGCTCCTATGTAGAAGCGGAGAGCCGCCGGCGCCTGAAGTGGACCGCCGCGGAGGGCGGGTACGGCATCGCGGGAGGGCGGTTCATCGCCGTGCCGGGGCTGCTGCGCCTGTTTTCCGTCACCGCGCTGCTCAACTCGATGGGCGTAAGCAGCCGCCGGGTGCCCTATCGCTTCCTCCGCCGGGTCGAGGAGGATCGCTATCTCACCTCCCGGCGGGTGGTGCTCCAGGGGTACGGAATCCGGCTGTTCTGGAGGGGCGAACGGCTGATCTTGGCCGCGGATGTTGTCGGAAAAAACGAAAAGGGTTATTTTATAGAAGAAAGCGAGGCCGGGAGGGTTTATGTGCCCGAGGCCGGTCTTTGTTTCGAGTTCGGTCCCCTGGTCCGAGCCGGCGACCGTTTCCTTTTTCGCTCTTCAAGGACCGGGGACAGGATCACCCTCCAGGGCGGAAGCAAGACGGTCAGAAGGTTGTTCGCCGAATGGCAGGCGTCGGGGTGCTGGAAAATCCCTGTGGTGGAGAGGCGCGACGGAATCGTTGCGGTCCTCGGCGGCCTTTTCGGGTACGAGGACAGATTCCATCCCGATGTGAGTCTTGAGCAGGGAAAAGCGTTAAAGAGTATGGTTCACAGATACGATGTGGAGGTAGAGTGAACGGCGACAATAGAAAAGACAAGGGGGGGCCGGAGGGCGGCCCGCCCCGATTGCAATTCAACAACAGGATCGCCCTGATATCCCTGCTGGTGCTGGTTGTCATCTTCATCCTTTTTTTCGCGTACAGCGACCGCGGAACGAGCCAGGAGATTCCCTACTCGGCATTTCTCAATTACGTGGATCAGGGGCTCATCGAGTCGGTCAAGATCGTGGACAACACCGAGATTCAAGGTACGCTGCAGAACCAGTCCGGGCAGTTGAATATGTTCCGGACCACGATCCCCTATCCCGACGCCACCCTAATGGACAGATTGCTGGAGAAGAACATCCGGGTGACCGGCGGACCCAAGACCGTGTCCCCCTTCCGGATCCTGATAGACTTCCTGCCCTGGATTCTCATGATCGTGTTCATCTGGTTCATGTTTCGCCAGGTCCAGGGCAGCGGCAACCGGGCCTTCAATTTCGGCAAGAGCCGGGCCAAGCAGTACCTGGACACCGGGAAAAAGATCACCTTCAACGACGTCGCCGGCCAGGAGGAGGCCAAGTACGAGCTTCAGGAGGTCGTGGAGTTTCTGAAGAGTCCCCAGAAGTTCTCCAAGCTCGGGGCGAAGATCCCCAAAGGGGTGCTCCTGGTCGGGATGCCGGGAACCGGCAAGACGCTGATGGCCAAGGCCATTGCCGGGGAAGCGGACGTGTCCTTTTTCCACATGTCCGGCTCGGATTTCGTGGAGATGTTCGTCGGCGTGGGTGCAAGCCGCGTACGTGACCTGTTCGAACAGGGCCGCAAGCATGCCCCGTGCATCCTGTTCATCGATGAGCTCGATGCGGTGGGTCGGGTCCGCGGGGCGGGCTACGGCGGCGGCCATGACGAACGGGAGCAGACCCTGAACCAGATGCTGGTGGAGATGGACGGTTTCGACACCAAGGACGGGGTGATCATCGTGGCGGCGACCAACCGCCCCGACGTGCTGGATCCCGCGCTGCTGAGACCCGGCCGTTTCGACAGGCAGGTGGTGATCGACATGCCGGACACGAAGGAACGGGAGAAGATACTGCGGATCCACTGCCGCCATATCCCGATGGACGAGGACGTGGACCTCAACAGGGTTGCCAGGGCCACGCCGGGATCCTCCGGTGCGGATCTCGCCAATCTGGTGAATGAGGCGGCTCTGTACGGCGCCCGGCGCAACAAGCAGAAGGTGAACATGGAGGATTTCGAGGATGCCCGGGACAAGACCATGATGGGTGTCGCCAGAAAATCCAAGGTCATTCCCCCGAAAGTACGGCGCATGACCGCCTATCACGAGGCCGGACACGCACTGCTGCACTACTATCTGAAAAACGCGGACCCCCTGCACAAGGTCACCATCGTGCCCCACGGGCAGGCGCTGGGAGTGGCCTTCTCCCTGCCGGAATCCGACGCCTACTCCCGCAGCGAAGGCTGGCTGCAGGATCGCATCACGATCAACATGGGGGGCTACGCCGCCGAGGAGATCATCTTCCAGGAAAACACGACGGGCGCACAGAATGACATCGACCAGGCCACGGAGATTGCCAGGAGAATGGTGTGCGAGTGGGGGATGTCGAAAAGCCTGGGCCCCATCGCCTTCGGGCAGAAAGAGGAACCGATCTTCCTGGGTAAGGAGATCGCCCGCCACCGGGACTACTCGGATGAAACCGCCAAGCAGATCGACAAGGAGATTCGCCTCATCGTGGAATCCGCTTTGAACAAGGCGAAGGAACTGCTGACAGAGAACAAGGACCACCTGGAGCTGCTGGCCACTACACTGGTCGAAAAGGAAACCCTGGACGATGCCCAGATACGGGAGCTGTTGGGGTTTCCGGCCAGGGAGAAGATGGAAGAGTAAAATCTTGGCGGTCCAGGCTGACGTTGCTATCCCTGCCACTCCCCATCGCTCACCAGCGCGTGCCCCGCAAGCCGTTCATCCCCCCGGCGGGGTGCCCGGGCGGCAGCGGCGCCACGAGCAGCGCCGCGGAATCGGGATGAAGCGCATCGGGATCCTGCTGGTGAGCATGGTTGTTCTGGCCTGCTCCACCACGCGGGGCGGTATTGCCCCGCGGGATGTCGGGGATCTGGACTCGGTTCGTCTGGAATCCGTTCTGGAGAAGCTCGAGGACGATCGGCTTGCCGAGGCGTATCAGGATATCTCCTTCCTGATGCGCAGCCCCGATGACGCCATACCCGACGAGGAGCTCGAGCAGCTGTCCCGGAGGGTCGTGCAGGAGCTGGCGGATTCCTTCGCGCGCCGCATAGAGGAGCGGCAGTACGCGCAGGCCCTGCCGATCTACCAATCCCTGGCGGGCATAGGCAAGGCGGATCTGGCGCCGCAGTGGTCCGTGCCCGCCTTGCTGCTGCGCATGGCCGAATCGAGCTACAATACCGGAGACAAGCCTCTGGCCTTCTACTACGCTCAACGCGCCCTGGCACTCGGCGGGCAGGAGGAGCAGCTGCTCAGGCTGCTCCTCACCCTCTCCCGGGAGCTGGGCAACGCCACGGTCTACGGCTTGGCCCTGCGGGAAGCCGAACAGCGGGGCATCGAGCTTCCCGACGAGGTAAAAACCCCCGAGGTAGGTGTACCTTCGGTCGACCAGATGGTGAAGGGGACGGTGACCATCTGGGTGAATCGGGGGATCAAGCTCGAAGGCGGCATGGGCTTTCCAGATCGGGTCATCGGCAGCGGTTTTTTCATCGACGAACGGGGCTACCTGCTCACCAATTACCACGTGGTGGCCAGTGAAGTGGATCCGGAATACGAAGGATACTCCAGGCTGTACATCCGGCTCTCCGACAGGGTGGAGGAGAAAATCCCGGCTCGGGTGATCGGATACGATCGGATCTTCGATCTGGCTCTGGTCAAGGCGGAGGTCACCCCCGAGTTCAGCTTCTCCTACGGGGGCAGCGCCGATCTGACGGTCGGCGGAAGGATCATCGCCATCGGTTCCCCGGCGGGACTGGAGAACACGGTCACCTCGGGCATCGTCTCCGCCACCGGAAGGCGTTTCCTGCAGATGGGCGATGCGATCCAGGTCGACGTGCCGATCAACTACGGGAACAGCGGCGGACCCCTGCTGGATGAAAACGGCAGGCTCGTGGGGATCGTCTTCGCCGGCATCGAGCAGTTCGAGGGAGTGAACTTCGCCATCCCCTTCGATTGGGTGGAGAAGGTGCTCCCCCGCCTGTACGCCGGGAAAGAAGCCCGCCACCCATGGCTGGGGGCAGCCATCCAGCAGGGGGACGGTGGGTTGGAGGTCATCTACACGGTGCCGGGATCTCCGGCCGACAGGGCGGGATTGAGAGAAGGGGACATCATCGAAGCCCTGAACGGAAAGAGCTACACGAAGATCGGGGATATCCAGTCCGCGCTGCTCGACCTGGACCATCCGGTGCTCGTCACCCTGAACTGGAAACGGGAAGGACGGTCCCTGCAGGGAGCCTTCAGTCTCGCCGAGAGGCCCTACAGCCCGATCGAGGAGAGCCTGGGAAAAGACCTGCGGGACAACGTTCTGCTGCCCCTGTTCGGGATGAAGATCGAACGCACCGGCAGCTTCCTCTGGCGGGCCGACTATGCGGTGCGCCGCGTGCTTCCCGGTTCCATCGCCGACGAGACCGGTCTTTCCAGGGACGACCCCCTGAGCATCCAGGGGTGGGAGGTGGATACGGATAACCGCTACGCCCTCCTGCGCATCTACGTGAAAAAGAGGAAATCCGGGTTTCTGGAAAGCGCCGTGCAGCTGGCCGCCTATCTGGAGACCGATATCTTTATCTGACCGGCCGGCGGTCGCCGGGCATCGATCTCATCACTGCTTCCCGGGTGTGCTGCAGCCGAACCATGAGCTCGCGGGCCTGCCTGCCGATCTGCGCCATCTGCGCCCGATCGATACGGGTGCCGGGACCGGTCTGCGACAGGGGCAGGCGCAGGTACGCCACCGCTTCGAGCAGCTCCGGCGCAGCCGAACCGGACTCCTCGATGCCGCGGGCCACTTCCTCCAGAAGCTGCTGCTCCAGGGCGCAGAAGCAATCCACCTCGACGGCGGTCGGTCTGTGTCGCCACCTGTCCGCGGAGCCGTCCCGGGCTTTCACGGCGGATGCCGCGCCTGCACTCTCCCCCAGGCCCTCCCCGCTGCACAGGTCGATCAGCCCGGCAAGGCTGCGGATTTGCCGTGCGCCTACGGGCAGCCCTTCGGATCCCAGATCGAAGCTCCGCCCGCAGCCCCTATTGATCTCCACAAGCTGGCGGGCGTAGGACTCCAGAACCAGGTCGGTGAGCACGGTGGCGCCGCTCTTGCCCCGCAGCCGCAGCCGCGGCCGGGCCAGCAGGATCTCGAAGCCGCCCATGCCGCATGGTCGAAGACGGCTGCAGCCGAGCAGCATCAATGTCTGCAGGGGCGCTCCGCGGGCGTGGGTCCGGCCGTACGGATAGCTGAAATCCAGCCCGGTGAACAGCACGGGACCCGTGGTGAGGGCCAGTGCCGCTTCCACGGCGGATACGCCCACCGAGCCCCGGGGGGGCAGTGGGAAGGGGAGAACCGAGGCGGCTTCCAGCCTGTCGAACAGGCGCAGCGGGTGGAAGCGGGTGGAGAAAAAGTACAGCTCGGGAAAGAGCCGCAGGCAACGCGGGTTTGAGGTCAGATCGCAGAGGATCTTCGTCCGCGGATCACGGTAGGGGAGAAAATCGGCCAATGTGTACAGCTGGGCGTCCAAAGTGAACACCCAGTCGGGAGGCAGATCCTCCGCCGCCAGCACCGGCAGCGCCGTGTCCACGGCCATGAGAACGACCCGTTCCCGCACCCTCCGGATCCACCGGAGGCTTCCCTCCAGCGAGGGACCCGCGCCGCAGACCAGCACCGGGCGGTTGGTGGCCAGCTCGAGGATGTCCCCCCGACCGGGCAGGTGGCGGAGGTTCGTGATGAGATTTTTCAGCCACAGCCGGCTCATGGCCATCAGGGTCAGCTTGTTCTGCCAGTACAGGCGGATCTCCGTTTCGATCGCCTGCTGCAGCTCCAGGTAGGCCCTGCGCCGCCATTGGTATCCCGCGCAGAGGTGGACCGTCACGACCCTGCGGAATCTCCAGGGACCGAGCTCTTGGACCATGGCGGCCGCCTGTTCGGGCCGATCCGCGCGGATGATCGTGAGCCCGGAGCTCCGCGGCAGCGGAGGGCCCTGGGTTACGGCCAATTTGAACAGGCGCTCATCCGCCTCGATGCAGAGGATGTGGCAGGATTCGGGCAGCCTGTCGAGCAGCTCGGGCAGACCATAGCCGAGTCCCAGGGAGGGCACGAACAGGAGGGTTTTGGGCTCCAGTGTGGCGGCCAGGCTCTCGGCCCTGCGGACGGCGGCCGCCCGCGGATCGGCGGGGGAGTAGAGGGATTTGCCTCTATAGGTAACGGTGAAGCCCCGGCCGGTATCGACCAGCCGGGGCTCGGTTTCGGTCATTGCCTCGGGAACACGTACTCGTAGAAGGTGGCGTCGAAGTCGTCCTGGATGTAATCCGGATCCAGCAGCACGTTCTGGAGATCCTGCTCCATCGACTGCTGTGCGTAGTAGGCGGCGAACTCGTCCAGCAGATCCAGCTCCCGCTCGGGAGCCTCCCTCACGTCGTCCAGGCGCAGAACCACTACCTGGTCGTCCAGCACGATCGGTGAAGAAACCTCTCCCGGAGCCAGGGAGAAGGCCTGGAGGAAAAACTCCTCACTGTAGGCGGCGGAGGACAGGTTGATCTGCTCCAGAGGAGAGCGAACCGGTGAGAGGAAATAGAAGGACTGGTAGTTGAGGGGGAAGTAATCGGTCAATCCGGTCGTGTAATCCTCTTCCAGGGTGGCGCCGAGAAAGCCTACATCCTCCACCCGCTCGCGGAAGCTATCCGCTATCTCGAGGGTATAATCCTCCACCAGGCCCTTCTCGTACCTCATGATGTAGTCTCTGACGACCTGGCGGGTCTCCTGGACATCGAAATCGGGTTCCAGCGCGGGTGTGTCGCAGCGGAAGATCACCCAGCCGAAGCGGCTCTCCAGAACCGGTGAGATCTCCGTCTCCTCCAGCTGGAAGATCGTTTCCACCGCGTCGCTGTCTTCGAAGTCAGCTTCCAGGTCGTAGAAGTAGCGCCATCCCATGTCGCCGCCCTTCTCCGCGTAGACATCGGCTGAATGGGCCCGTGCCAGCTCTTCGAAGCTGCCGGTGCGGTCGACGAGCTTGTTGCGGATCTCCTTTGCCTCCCGCTCGCTGGATTTGATCAGGATGCGGCTCAGCTTGATCCTCCGGAAGCGTTCCTGGTTCTCCTCCGCGTAGCTTTGAACCTGCTGCTCCGGATAGTTGCCGAAGGGGAAGGTGACCAGGCTGAATCGCCGCTGCTCCCGCACCATCTGACCCACGAACTGCTGTTCCATCGGGCTTTCCCGCAGCCCCTGGAAGATGTCTTCCAGTACCTGTTCATGGATGAGCTGTTCCCTGTAGAGCTTCTTGTAGGCCAATCTCTGAACGCTGGGGGTGGCATTGTACCGCTCCTCGCTGAAGGTGCCGTCGATCGTGTACGGCCCCTGTTTGATCAGGGTATCGTTCACCCGGTCCTCGGAGATCCACAAACCGCTGCTCTGCGCTTCGGTCAGGATAGCGGTGTGCAGCACTGTCTGATCGAAAGCGGTACGCCAGACCTGATAGGCCTGGGCGGCCAGATCCTCCTCCTCGCCGGTTTGGCGCAGCTGGTCGGCGATGAGGTCTTTGCGTTGGGAAAAATAGTTGTCGGGGAAAAACTCGATCGGGGTGTCTTTGTAGTAGCCGAATACGATGCGGCCACCGCCCACCGAGCCGGATATCGCCGGCCCCCCGATGAAGGTTACTGCGATTACGATCAGCAGCACGACGCTGAAGGCGTAGAGAAAGGGATGCATCTGCCGCTTTTTTTGAACGGCGTTTTCATCTCTCTGTTTGTGTTTGCGGGTCGCTCTCCGCATCGTTCTTGACGGCATGTTGTTTCCTTTCGTTCAAGCAGGCTAGAAAATATCATCGAAGTCCGGAAAATGTCAACGTGAGACGTTGTTTCGGCCATCGGTTCGATGGTTCCGGCGCTGCCAGCCCGCCCCGGGGGGAACGGCAGGGTACGGATAAATTTCAGTTGCCGGGTATTGACACAGGTATATCCGTTGGTAGTATATTAGCCTAGCTTAAGGGGGCGTAGCGAAGCTTGGTTATCGCGCCGGCCTGTCAAGCCGGAGATCGCGGGTTCAAACCCCGTCGCTCCCGTAAAAACCCCGGCGGGGTTTTTTTTTCGGGCTGTGGCGCAGTGGCTAGCGCGCTCGGTTCGGGACCG